>NZ_JAUBWA010000043.1:0-50720 GCF_036702825.1 Microcoleus sp. A003_D6
AAATTAGACTAAAAAAGTTGGATGGCTGGAATTTCTCAAAAATACCAGTAAGATGAATCACATCTGCGGAATGTGGGCTAGAAGTGTTTGCATCTCCTCATATCTGGCATACAAGTTTCGCTCGACCTCAGCACTAGGAATATTCTCATTGTGAGTCACTTTCACAATCCATAGATCGCCACGTTTCTCAATCCCGCGCAGTTCCAGGCCTATTCCTTCATCTTCTAGCTGGAGTTTTTGTAAGGTAAAGGCAAATGCTCGCCAGTTCACTCCTTCCTTGAAGACTAATTCCACAATGTTGCCAACTTCCTGATAGAGGGATTCAAACTCTCTAGGGTTAAAATTGCGCTCGCTGGGGTGGCGATCGCTCCCCTTTCCTTTATTATCCAGTTTTCGATAAATGTAGTCACACTTAACATTGGTAAAACAGGTTTGACTGTTGATATTCCAGTTTTCAATACAGATTCCGGTCAATTCAGCTTCCGTAAAATCTACGCCAGTTACATCAGTTTGCACAAAAACACTATCTCTTAAATCAGCTCCGCTTACATCAGATCCACTTAAGTTAGCACTTGTAAAATCATACTCACGCATGATAGCTGCTTGTAGATATGCCCCTTGCAAATTAAGGCCTCTAAAATCATTTTCTTCACAAGATCCATAAGTGAGGAGCCTTTGAACTTTTGGCTCATCTAAGTCTAGATAACGATTATCGACTCTTGCTCGTTCCAAACCTTCTACATTTTTGAAGCGTGTTCGGTAAAGTTTTATTGCTCTTAAATCAGTGTTGGCAAGCTTAGCACCTGTAAAATCAATACCGCTGAGATCCAAGTCATAAAAAGAGGTACTTCTTAAGGTACTGAAGGCGATCGCCCAATTTCTTAAAAATTCAAAATTTTTCTTAGGTTTTCCATTAATATCACTAACGTAAAAACTTAGTTGCACAGTCAAGACTCCGAACGCAAAACCGGCTAACAGCTTGATTTCTGCAAAATATTGAGATGCAATTGCAGAATGGACAGGAGGCTGGCTACCAACCACATAGGAAATAAGCGTTGAGCAAAGAAGTATTAAAATTTTGTGTAAAGTCTTGACATTTTTGTGGAAGCTGTGCTTTAGTAAAACCAGGAAAAGCCACAGGGAAAAACTACTTGCTATAAAAACTAAGCAATAGCATCCGAGAAAAGCTGATGTAGCTAAAAGAGTCACCCAAAAAGAATCAGGGTTTTGCAGTATTACCATTGCTGCAATAGAGGTGACAACTACTGTTAAACCAGCTTTCCACAAACCGCTAGCTATGCTAGATTGCTTTGTCTCGATCGACCATACGCAAATAACCAAGACAACACTCGCTGTCAGCCAAGCTCCTTCTACCGTCTGAGGTAAGTAGAACAGGGTTTTGCTGAGATAACCGCCCAGTAGTCCGGCAAAGCTACCAGCAAAAAGCGTAAGACTAAAGGTGCAGAGCAATGTGAGGAATCTGAAAAAACGAGGCTGTCCACCAGTAATTTCTCGCAAATCAAAATTTAGTGATGCTTGCGAGAATTTTTGACCATTCACTTGTCGGTTGTATCTATTCATGAGGTTAGGAATGAGAATTAAATAACTTACACAAGGAAAGTGGGGTGTCGGGCCCGCCCTTTTTGGACGGGCGGGACGCCCATCCCACAATAACAATTAAAATTGTAAGTTATTTAATTCCCGATCCTTAAATATCGAATTGTTAACTCAACACTTCGGACAGTTGTTGATTGCCAAACATAGAATAAGAGTTTCAGGGCGATGGCGCCATCGAGGTGCAAACGAAAAATCAAGGGTTTCACACTAGAATCTAAAAACTGTCCGGACTATTGTAAAACTGTCCGAAGTATTGTTAACTAGATATTATAGGAGATTTTGACAATGAGCTTTTATAGTTTACAAACAGCGATAATAGATAGCCAGGGTGTCAGACGGTTGGTATGTGCGATTGGTCCAAACAGTATGTGTGAATGGGTAACCGATAATATTCCTGATGCGACTGAGGTTAGAGACTTTTTAGAACAAACGCCAATTGATTTGGCCGATATTATTAATGCACGCTTAGACAAATTAGAGAAAGCTCGCGAATCTACTTCTATATTTTTTAGCGAACCAGATTATCTGCCATCTGCTTTTTTAGAACGTGGCTTAAGATGCAGTGCGGCTGTGTGTTTACTTAAACGAGGTTTTGGGATAGAATATCTGATCGATCTAATCAAAGACCGTGCGGTCAAAGATATAACTGCGATTCTCTGGTCCTTGTCTGAAACAATCGAGCTTTTTGTAGATAAGCGTCCTGGTGAAAGTCGGGATGTTTGGAAAAACTATAAACTAGTATCTGATGCACTAGAAGATAATAGAATTAAAGAACTTTTAGGTCAATTTAGGGAAAAATTGCAAAGGCTTTCTGATGAAGAGAAACAGCGTCAAGGTACTGTTTTTATACCATTTGCGACAGGTTTTTTAGTTGGTAAAAAATACTTATTAACTAATCATCATGTATTCAATGAAAAGGATAAAGACAATATTAAAAAGTTTGTTGCTGAATTCAGATACGAGCAAAACGCTTTGGGGCAGAATAGTAAACCTGTTCAATATCAGCTAGATCCAGAAAGTTTTTGCGTAAGTGATGAGCAACTTGACTATACCCTTATTCGAGTCAAAGCACTGGAGGATTACACAAAGGAGGGGCTAGAATTTCCTGAAGCTGGTGAAAATTTTGGTTGGTTGCCAATGTTAATGGATTCAACGCTGATTGCCCCACCGGTTACTCGCGAGCAGGTCAAAAATATTCAAGAAATTGATAGCGAAAGGATACCTTATGCTGGTTTATCTGGCGAACCAGTTTTGATTATTCAGCATCCGCGAGGCGCACAAAGGAGGATTGTTCTTTTCAATAACCAAGTACAAAATATTTATCAAAACTTTCTGCAATACCAAGCTGATGCTGATTTTGGCTCATCGGGTAGCCCTATCCTCAACTCTAAATGGCAACTTGTGGGTTTACATCATGCTGCTTTAGTAAAATGGAATGAACAAAAATCGGATGAACACAAATTGGAAGTTCAAGGCAATCTAGGTACACGGATATGCAAGATTGTGAAAAATTTAGAAGAACGTAGAAGCGAACCTGGAGTTGCAGAGTTCTTAGATAATAAAAGGTATGTGGTTAAACAAACAGAACAACCACTGAAGGGAAGGATCTATATTTTAGTTGGTCATCTACGAGGAGATGATCCTAGTCCTGAACGTTCACATTCAGAGCAGGAAGTCACCATAGCTAAAACATTGTTGCAAGAGATTGTTTCATTCTCAAATCAAAGTTTTGAAGTCAAAGATGTTTTGCAAAAATGTGCTGATAAATATGAATCTGGGATTGACTATATCAATCAGCAAGATTATCAGAGCGGTGATGTTGCGATCGAAATTCGTATCCGTACAAAATTAGCTCCTGATGTCTTAGGCGTAGAAACTAAAGCAACTATTTATTATGCAGATAATAAATCTCACCATAAGGCTTACGCAGAGAAATTTTCTTACTCTTCCATTAGTGTGCTATCAGTTGACGAAACAGCGATAGATCTGCAATTTTGTCGAGGAGTTACTATGCCATCCTTAATCTTAACTTTAGATGTTTTAGGTGAGAATTACGATATGGTTGTGAATGAACTTAACCCTTCACCCCTGGAACAACGGCGTCGCCCTGCTGAAGTGATTTGGAATGACCTAAAAAGTTGGGTTAACGTCCTTAGTCCGATCGGCTTCTGGGCTGCTGGTTGACAAATAGGAATCTATACTATCAGTGTATGAGAACTGGTATTGAATGTTGGGGAATCCCTGCCATTTGAATAGCAACACAGCCAAGCTTGTAGGCAAATTCGATCGTTTTTCCAGTTTCCAGTGCATCATAAAAAGCAACTGCAAATTCGATCGCCGCTTTATTTCCGATCGCCTGCTGCATACCGATGACGTATGGAATGTAGTCAGCAATTGCTTTAGCCTGAACTGCCGAGTAGCAGGCGTTAAGCACCACACATTCGATATTAGGAAAAAGTTGAAATAGGTTGGCGATCGCTTCAGCACTGACAGGCTTGCTTCGTCCAGTATCATCTTCTAAAAACAATCCTTCCTCGCTACTACCCTGTCCGGCAAAGTGAACAATGTGAGGTTGATAGTCCAGTAAGGCTCTGTGCATATCTCTGTGTCGGACTGCCCAACATTGCTTGAGGACGAAGCGATCGCGATGCTGCGATCGCCGCAAACCTTCACTAATCTCCCGTGCTTCTTCCTCAAGGAATCGCGGCTGCATTCCTTGAGGGTTTGCTGCCAAAAACAAGATAGTCTTTACTGCATCCTCCGATGTTGGATTCGATTGCATCTGAGGTGCTTCATTGTAATAAATGTTGTCGCCAGCCAGATTATTGATTGTGCTATCTGAAATATTGAAAGTTTTAGATGTTGGCTCAGACATAAAATTAGATCGCAGACATTACTGACAGCTTTTTAGCATCATAGAGAATTAACTCTTTTTTTCAGCACCGGGATTTGGTATTCCTGAAAAATAGGAACATTAGCGTTCTTATTCCAGTCTACCGAACCCAGTTTTCGAGTAGTATTTGCATTGCGATCGCCCTCCAACTGGATGGCACGACATCCAGACTCAAATGCTATGTCAATTAATTGACCTTCTGCTAATCCCTTGTAAAAACCAACCGAAAAAGCGATCGCCAAATCATCCCGAATCTCTTCACGCATCCCAATCACATAGTTAATGTGCTGAACGATCGCATCCGCCTGCGCTTCAGTATAACACGCATTCAACAAGACACATTCTATTCGATCTGCAAACAGCTCGAATAGCTTTGACAGCGCTTCTGTACTGACTAACTTGGCCCGCCCTGTCTCATCTTCCAGCACCAATCCTACTTGTCCTTGCCCGTGTCCGCAAAAATGTACAATCTGCGGTTCTACATCCAGTAGCGATCGCTGTACATCTCGCGGACGGGAGGCCCATCGCTGTTCTATTTGAAACCGATCGCCAAGGTGCGATCGCCGCAACCCGTCTTCTATCTCCCGCACTTCCTTGTCTAAGCGTAAGTGTGAGGTTCCTTGAGGATTGGATGCTAAGATCAGAATTCTTTTGACTTCCAGTTCATTCATTTCTACTGTTCCTTCTGCACGATAAAAAGAGAGCTTTAATCATCAGATAACTGCTCCTACTGTGGGAAAATTTTGCACTGCTTCAATCTCGCGGTAAGTACAGCAAACTCATTGAATTGGCCAACCCAGATTTGACGATCTTTATACTGCCCAATAGCAGACGGAAGATAACCTTCGGAATGTTTTTCGGGTGGCTGGTTATTAAGATTTACATAAAGTGCCTCCAAGTCAAATTTACCTACATCAGCTTTGTGCCAGCCTACTGCAATACTAAAATTTTTCCGAACACCCGAATTATCAGGTTCTGTTTTTGTGGTTCCCCCTACACGCTGCCAAATTATCGATTGAGTCATAAATCCCCAACGGTTTTTACTAGCAACCGACCAAAGTTGGTTAATAGTTTTAAGGTCATTGCAAGGCAATTCTCTAATATCCTTGGGATCGAGCCAAGTTTGCTCTGAACTACGGGCTGGTCTCTTTTTATTAGCGATTTCTAACAGGCTACTCATTGTTTGACTATCGGCGCTCTTCCAATCCTTAGCGCTCAGAGATATTTGCAGCGATTGGTAATTAATTTCTGCATCAGATTCAAGAGGAATTTGTCGAAGCGGATTTGAATTTTCAACAGGAATTGGTCGAAGCGGATTTGGATTTGGATTAATTAATTCACTTGTAAGCTTAACAGCTATTCCAGTTATTCCCAGAAGGCACAACACACCAGCCAGCCATCCAATCCAAGAACCGTTTGGGAGCAAAAAAAATCCTTTAAATTTACTAGCGACCTCTTTTTTAGGAGAGGTTTCTCTTTGAAGCTGAATCTTGATATTGGAGTCAGCTTCTAGAGATTTGTCGATATCCAGTTGAATCTCGATTCGCTTTTCCTGGGAGAGTGTTTGATTAGGGCTGGTGTTACTAGCCCTTAAATTCGGCGTTAGCGTTGGCTTCTTTTTGAGAATCGGCTTTTGATGTTCTGGAATGGCTATTTTCGCAACTGCATCAGCCACCCCAAGCTTACGTTTTGTTTCAGACACCGCCGATCGCACTACGGAACTCCCGGAAATTTCTAACTGAATTGCATTACAGCCAAACTCATAGGACTGCTCGATCGAACAGGCATATCCCAAGGCACGGTAGAATCCTTTAGAGAAGGCGATAGCCGCATCATCGCGAATTTCCTGATTCATGCCAATCACGTAGTTGATGTGATCGACGATAGCACCTGCTTGCTCTTCTGAGTAACAAGCATTCAGCAACACACATTCAATACTGTTGGAGAACAACCGGAATAGATTGGACAACGCATCGGTA
Organism: Microcoleus sp. A003_D6; assembly: GCF_036702825.1. Lineage (NCBI taxonomy): Bacteria > Bacillati > Cyanobacteriota > Cyanophyceae > Oscillatoriales > Microcoleaceae > Microcoleus > Microcoleus sp. A003_D6. The sequence continues at coordinate 6,490 of NZ_JAUBWA010000043.1, forward strand.
CTTACCAAATGCTCTCGTCCCATATCACTTTCAAACACCAAACCTTGCTCTCCACTTCCATGCCCACAGAAATGGACAATCTGTGGTTGATGCCTGAACAGCAGTTCTTGCAAATCTCCAACCCGTACTGCTAACTCATCAACCACCTCAAACTCTTCTCGATTGCGCGATTTCTCAATCACCCCTCTTAGGTCACGGATTTCGCGATCAAGGTTGAGGTCTTTTCGTGGATTGGAGGCCAAAATTAAGATTTTCATGAAGATGAATACATGAGTAGTAATTTAAATTACATGATTTCTTGTTTCACTAAAGCAAACAATGCCTGGCTTAAGTAATAGCGTGCTGACCCATTAGTAGTAATTCTCTCAATTTTTATGTCTCTCTACTTTTGATATAAAGGAATCCAGCAAGAATAATAAAATATCGGATTAGCCTATCATCCTTGCTGGAATAACTAACAAGATTGAGAACCCCTTTGATTATTTGATGACAGTCATGCTTATTTGCTTTGTTGTCCACTCACGGCTTGGAGATCGGGCAACAGACAACCTTCTAGTTGCTGGTTGCTCGTTATCGATCGCCACCAGCAGAGCTTCTAGAGGATTGCCCAATCGAGAGAATCCCTTAGATTGAATATCCTCGTCAAGAGATGGAAGCTCTAACCAGCGGAAATTGATGGGACCAACTGTAGCAAGGATTTTAACAACGTCTTCTCCTTCGGATGTTGCGCGTATCGCAATCGATTCCTTCTTACCCGCCTCAATAGTAATAAAATTTTCTCCTTTACCTGGGGAAATCTGTTCAATAGACCAGTCAGATGCCAGATCGAGAACAGCAACATTAAGAGCTTGGAAAGAGTCATTCTGAATAGAAAGAAATACGTAATCGCCGACTTTTACAGTTGGTTTTCTGGTATCCGCGAATGGTTTCAACTGCGATTTTGGTGGAGTTTTATCACCGGACTCATAGATATCTGATGTTCCAAGCCATTCAACGATGAATTTGCCTGCTAAAGGTGCATCTTTGTCCGTATTGTCTAGCTCTGCTGTGGCATGATATTTCGCAAGGTGTACAAGACGTTTCACCACTTTAGCAGCCGCATCAGGGTCACTTGCCTTTATGCGAGGAATTCCTGCAAATGGATGTCCTGTGCGATCGCATATCTCATACTCTTCCTTGTTATGGAGAACAACTTGATAGGCAACTCCCTCATCGTCATCAGCAGCTACGACCTCTTCTGCTAATTCCACCCAACCATTTCCAGGGAGAGCATTTTTGATAGCCTCTAAGCCTTTCTCCTGCTGTTTAAAAATTTCGGGTAAAAGCTTGTTAGGGGGTAATGAGGGCTTAGCTAAATCTTCTGCGGAAGCTGCCTCTTGAGCAATGAGATAAACTTTTCGCACCAGATTGACGGACGGAGATACCAACACAGCCCGATCTCCGTCTTCAACGTTTAATTTTTCTCCATAAATGGGTTCAAGCTTGCACAACGAGTCTGTTGCGCCTCGTTGAATAATTCTGGCGATCGCAACTCGATTCTCTTTTTTAGTCAAATCAGTTGTTGTACGAGGATAGATGGCAAACTCTGCTCCCTTACTCATACCATTTGCCTGCCCAACCCCTAATACAGCCTGCATTTCACCTGTTTCAGCGTTTTTTTCAACCTTTAAGACAGGTACTGCATACACTCGCTCAGCTAGCTCATTGCCAAAAATAATTCGGTTTTCCTCGCCCATCAAGATTGGATTTTGTTGCGGGAACTGGCTGTGAATTTTAGCATTGATGCGATCGAATAAATCCTTATAAGTTTGTCCGGGGTTTTGCTGTCTTAAAGTATCTAACAACCAATAGGTAAGTGCTCCATTTCGCTCCTTAGTTTCACGATTGAAGGCATACTCGTAAGCATACTCATTCAAACGACAGGCTGCTAGTAGCACATAATCTTTGGCGGCACGCAATCCAGAAGCTTTTAGGCCGCGAGTAGTTTGTTCAGTGAGCGATCGCCAAGTTGCTTCTAGAGTTTCTAGAGATGCCAACAGTTCTTGACCGGGTTGCAGAGGTTTTTCATCAATTTCTTCTCCCCCTCGAATTTCTACATCCCCTCGTGTAGCACCTCCAGAGTTACAACAATCCAACACCACCGTAACGGTTAGTTGTTTATCTACCAATTCCTTCAACAGTGTTGCTAGATCGAGATCGCGGAGATACTGTCCTTCTGAAGTGCCAATATCTGTAGGGACTAATCCCTCATCAATTTCATCCTCACCTTTAATAGATGGGAAAACTGTCTTGGCCCGTCCACCATGTCCAGAGTAATGAATATATACCTGCGCCTTTTCCGTAGCCATTTCCCCCAGTTTCCTAAAGGAATCGATCATATTCTGACGAGTTGGTAGTTTTTCCGCTGATTCTAGAGGCTTGGTGGGTTCATTTGGGTTAACCGAAGCTGTCAGTTTCAAAATTTGTGCCTTGGGAACTTTCCGCTCATCAACTAAGAAAGCTTCTACATGATTAACATCTCGTACACACCCTCCAAGATTTTTGTAACGACTACCATCAGGCAAGACATTCGGCATATAGCAGTCAATACCGATTAATAGTGCGTAAATATTTAGTGTTTGCTCGGGTTTGTCAGCCATTTTTAATTCATTGCTCCAGTGTCTTTGTCTAATTCAGAGAGTTGCAGAGCGGCAGAGTTCTAGAGCCGTTAGTTATAGCTCTTCAGAGAACTTTGCCAATTCAGCAACCTATTTTTCAGCTCAATATTTTGTTAACTAGCTCGCGAACACCTCAAGCCATTTGTTCGCGGGTTTTGACAGCGACAATTCCGTCTGGCTTCAAACCCTTCTGCTGCTGAAATTCCTTGACGGCTTTGTCTGTCCCCGGCCCAAATTCACCATCAGTCCCAACTACAATCCCAGCCTTTTTCAAGCCTTCCTGAAGCTTGAGTACATCCGAACCTTCCATTCGGGGCATCGCCAAGCGCAACGTTCTGGGTTTGTCATTCCACGGCGCTTTAGGAAACCCAGGAGCAGGAGATCGATTAAGGGCATTCTCGGTTTGAGGGCCAAAACCGCCATCTTCGCTAATCTTTTGATTCGGATAATTCAAATTCCAAAGTTGCTGAAATGCAAGTATTGATTGACTGCGAAGATCGATCGTGCCACCGCCTTGGTAGTCGAAGTGAGGTGGGTCGCCTGGTAATGGATTCCAGCCATACCGCATTAAATAAACTTCCCAGCCTGTTGCATCTTCAATGTCGATCGCTAACCCTGTTTGGTGGTTGCTGGCTCCCGGTGGAGCTACAGGATTAGAGTTGTTGGAGCGATCGTTATACAGCAACATTTGCTGAGCGATCGTGCGGTAGGCAGAGTTCACCTGCATAGTTTGACCTCGATCTAGAATCGCTCTCTGGAGTGCCTGTTTTGCTGGGGCTTGTACATAGGGAAAGGCTGCATCCAGCAAATCTACATTAAGGTCATCAAAACTGACAAAGGCATCGGGTACAATCAGTTGTAGTTGATAGATTAACTGCTGGGATAAGCCATTGACCACGGCAGTCGAAGACATAGGTGCATCTTGGAGCAATCCGGGAAAACTGCCTTTAATTCCCAACCGATCCCGTTCGACAAATTCTTCACAGGCTTCGACAATTACAGGTTGATTAAAGAGAAGATCGCTTGAGTCAGTCATGGTTTTCTCCAATCTGTTTGAATTTGGTTACACAATCGATGTTATAGTCCCAATTCTTTTCGCGTTTGGGCACCTACAACACCATCCGCCATTAGCCCTTTCTGCTGCTGAAACTGCCTCACTGCCTTGTCAGTATCATTGCCAAAGAATCCATCAGGTTCGATATTGATTCCTGCTGCTTTCAAAGCTTTTTGTACTCGACGAACATCCTCACCTTGCATCATGGGTTCGGTGACTTTCAATGTGCGAGGTACTTCTGAGATTGTTTCACCTGTTACTTCTTCGCCTGTTCCTTCATAGGTTAAGAATGACTGCCAGGGTTTTCCCAAAAACAGCGATCGTTCAGCCAATCGTCGGCGTGTCAGCCCTAGCCAAGGTTGACCATTTACCTTATTCCACACAGGAAACTGATTAGCTGCTCCTTGATAATTTCCCTGGTTCAAAAGCCTTAGAAGAGTTGAACTTCCAAAACCTCCTGGACCCACGTTGAAGCAGAAACAAACCAGTGCAGAAAACTGATTGTCATTGAGCTGAACTTCCACGGCATCCTCAACAAAGGATTCAAATTTTTCTAAATCTAGGCGCAGCAATTCTTCTGCTTGCGTTTGGCTAATCGTCAGTCCGGGAAAAACATCGTCGCCAGTGTGTCCGTAACCAATTGTCCAAACTCCACCGCCGTCATCATAAGCAGTCAGCTCGCATCCTTCAAACGTAGTGAGAAGCTTAAAGCCTTCTTCATTGATGTGCTTTGAACCTTTGCGTTCTGCCACATCAGGCGGTTGTTTTTCTGGAGGATTAATGTTGTATGTTTTAGCCACGCTGAACTTTAAAGCATCAATTAATGCTTTTACTTGTCCATTTGTCTCGGTGACTTTAACGGCTAGGTCGTCTTTTATTTCGTACACGCGACCATCGCCGAAGATTTCAAGTGATCTTGGCATTTTAGTTTTTCCTTTGGAAAAGGTAGATGAACTAGAAGGACGCATCCTGAAGATCCCGATCGCCAAACTTTTGCCTGCCTCTCACAACGTGTGAAAAGAGTTTATCAATTGATACTTGTTATCCAAAGTCTTTGTTTGACCAGTGATTTCACTGATTACGTCTGTCCCAAAGTAAATTCCGGAATTTTCTCGAACCTTTACAAAAGTTTAATTTTGCCGATCGAGAACGGTGTGCTGCTTGTTCTATTTAACGATCGCGATCGCCCAATCGCAACCACGATCAAATTACACTTATTAGTCCTGGACGTATCAACTAACCAACGAGCATAGTTGAAACCCACATTCAGCAGCCGCAACGAGCCGCGTACATTACCCCATGCGGATAGAAGTGACTCAGGAGAGACAATAGTTAGTAAAAATACTTAATAATTTGTATCAGTAAGCATAACCCTGTTGGGAATGGGGCCCGAAACACCTCTCGATTCCAGTCCGCCCCAACGGTTTTGGCCCAATGAGTTAGAAGAGTGGGTTTGCGACTGTGGGAGTGGGGGCGTCAGCTTACTCGTGACGATGTGACAAAGGCTTTAGTTTTGTGGAATTTAGCAGCAGGGCGGACAGTCACAGCCGCCGCCCCTGCGGAAACCCGGTTTTGGTTGATCAATTAATCTTAGCTTCAACGCTAGATTTTTCAGATGCCGCAGCTTCCTTTATCTCTGGAATCACCTTGCGGCTGAAGATTTGGAAATACAGAGAAACAAAAAATTCTTTAACTGGAAAAATGATAAAAGTCACAGGATTAATTGTGACGATGATATTGCGCGCATCGGCTTTAGCTTGTTTGACAATTTGCTGCGCTACCCAGTCTGGAGACATAATGCCGATCGGGTTTAGATTGCTTTTAAACGGCCCTAAAATCAGTTTACGCACGATACAGGGCGCATCCAGCCGTCGCAGGGTGACTAAATCTCCCAGAGCACGTTTGCTGAGTTCGTACAGGGGACTGACAGCGGGAATTACTTCTGCTTCGGAAGTGTTGATCCAGACTTCTTTGCAAGCGATGTTTTCGTTAGTGCGGACTGTTAAGAAAAAGAGTTCCATCAGCCGCCACGCGGAAAAAGTGTTAATTTCATAGGAGTTTGCGATCGCCTCTCCTGTTCTTTCTCCCTGTACGTTAATCCCGTGATTGATGACGAGAATATCGATTTTTTCTAACAATTGAGCTAAATCTGCCTCTTGGCCAGCTTGCCAAGTTACGGTTTTTACAGGCAAATTTTCGCCGTCTACATTCAAAGTAATTTCCTCATTTCCAGAGGAGAGGGCGATAACTTTTGCACCAGCTTTGTGCAGGTGTTTGAGTAGCAAACGCCCTAAAGTTCCCGATGCACCGGTGACGGCTACAGTTTTGCCTTTGAGAGAAAGTGCTGTACCCATAAGTTTATCTATTAAGGTGAAAGTACCGCAATAGTAAGCATTTTGATTGTCGAAGTGGTGCCGCCAGTGATAAGGTTTATTAACTAACCACTTGCCAGGGGGAGTCAGGAAGTCTCCCGGTTGGTGGGTGATGTCGGTTAATTCGTCTGCGCCTTTGATGCCGCACCCGCGGGCGATCGCGCTCAACAAAAAGCCTAAAGTATAAATACAACCCGCTGCTGCGCCCCAGTGATATTCCGGCAGCCCAAAATAAGCTACAACCCACAGCAACAAGCCCAAAACCATCATCGCCGCAGCTTCGGGCACGTCGTGACGCCAGTGTGCTTGCTTGTAAATTGTCTCGCTGACGGCGGTCAAATTCGGACGGAAAACGCGGTGATGCCAAGTGTGCAGCTTTTGCAGGGGTGTCCAATAATGGGACGCGACGTGATAAAAGTCTCGTATTATTTCTGCCCAGCAGACAGAAGCTATTGCCACAGCGCCGACTATCCAGTAATTTACCATGCTCGCACCAGTTTAAAATTTGAGATATTAGATATTGTCTGCTTTGAAAGATAGCTTAAAATGGCTTTTATTGCTAGTCTGGCAGTTGACTCAGCCGTTTTAAAATCTGCAAAACGCGGTACAATTCATTGCCGGGATTGCGGATTACGAATTCTGGAGATAAGGCATACTGTGCTATTTCGCCTCTGACTAACTTGACAAAACTAAAGTTAGCACCTGTGGAAATCATGCCAAAAGTAGGAGTTTCGGGATCGGGATCTGCGAGCATATATGTCAGGAGTTGGGCAAGTGCTTCGTCAGTTGAAAACGAAAGTTGTTTGGATTCAATTACTGTCACCCACAAGTTTGCTTTCATAATCAGGATATCTATCCTGCCTTCGATGATTCTGCCTTCGTCTTCTTCTTGAATCGCGATCGACTTTTCGGCTTTGACTTGAAAAGGAGACTCATACAGACCGGCAATAAACAAAATGGGGCTGATGATTGTTAGCTTGACTGCATTTTCCAATACAGGCGGGGTGTCTACCAAGTTGAAGTATATGTCTTGGACGCGATCGAGCAATTGTTTCTCGAAATCAGTTACTTCGGGCAAGTTTTCTTGCCATTCTGGGAAGAAATCAGCTTGACGAACTCGCTGCAATCCGAAGTTATCGATTAAATAGCGGAGGTTAATCTCTCTTGCTTGAAGTTTTTGCATTATAATTTGCACCACAATTTACTATTTTAAGCTAGTTGACTCAGGCGTTTAAATATCTGCAAAACACTGTACAATTCATTGCCTAGGTTGCGAGTTGTGAATTGATTTGATAACGCATAGTGCGGATCTTCCCCTCTGACCAACTTGACAAAGACAAAGTTACCGCCAGTAGTAATCATCCCAAAAGTCGGCTTTTCTGGATGAGGATCTGCCCACATATAAGCGAGGAGTTGTCCCAGTCCTTCCTCTATCGAAAAAGAAAGTTTTTTCGATTCGATTACCATTACCCAAAACTGGTCTTTTAAAAGTAATATATCAAGTCTACCTTCGATGATGACACCATCGTCTTCATCTTGAATTTGAATGGATTTTTCAGCTTTCACCTGAAAAGGAGACAGGTAAAAACCGGCAATAAACAACAGCGGCCCGACTACGGACAGTTTAACTACATTTTCCAGTAAGGGTGGATATGTAAGTAAATTGACAAATCCGGCTTTCAGCCGATCGAGCAATTGTTTTTCTAAGTCGGTAATTTCTGGCAAATCATCTTGCCATTCTCGGAAAAATTGCTCGTCTTCCGATAGCTGAAGATCGAAGTTGTCTATTAAGTAGCGGATGTCTATATCTTTGGCTGTGAGTGTTTGTGTCATTGTTTAATTTTGATATAACTATAGTCCTATTATAATGCAATCTTTCTGCATTTTGGTATTTGTACAGGTAATTTTTGACATTTCATAACTTGTATCCGCGCAATTTATTTAGGTTTCAGGTCAGAAGTTTGCTGTTTTTGGGCTGCTTGCATTTGCAGCAATTGCGGCACGGTTACAAAACGGTATCCCTGCTGTTTGAGTTTGGGAATAATTGCCGACACCGCCTCGACTGTTTGCTGGCGATTGCCGCCGCCGTCGTGCAACAATACGATCGCCCCTGATGTCGCTTGGGATAGCACGGTACGGGCGATCGCAGCGGCCGGAGGTTGCAGAAAGTCTTTAGGGTCGATCGACCACATCACCACTACATAATTTTTCTTTTTAGCGTAAGCTGCTAAACCGTTATTTAAGTGGCCGCCGGGAGGGCGAAACAAGAAACTTTTGGCCCCAGTCGATCGATAAATATGAACGCCTGTATTATCTATTTCATCCGATGCTGTTTTTTCGGTAACATTGTGAGAATAGTGGTGCCAAGTATGATTGCCGATCGCATTTCCCGCTTTTACTACTTGCTTCGCAATTTCAGGATACTCTCGCAAATTTGCACCCAAGCAGAAAAATGTAGCTACCGCCTGATGTTTGTGCAAAACTTCTAATATTTTCAAAGTTTCCGGCGACGGGCCATCGTCAAATGTCAGGGCGATAACTTTTGAGTTGTTAATACTGGCTTTATAAACAATTTGGCTGCGAAATTGCGCGGGCGGTGCGAAGACTAAAGGTTGTTCGGGAGGTTTCGGAGTCGGAGTTGTGGGGGGAGAAGGGGGTGTTTTTAGTTTTGGGGGTTTCAGGAGGTTTGGCGGCGTATCGTCAACGGGTGCGATCGGTATTAGCGGATTTGAATTAGCGGTTTTTCTGTTTTCCGACAACAGAGAAATTGTGATGCTCAATCCGATAAGTAGAACGGTTTTAATTACCCATCTTTTCTTAATTTTGGGACTCATCATCAGGTAGAGTATTTATTTTGAACAATCTCATTATGCCTGATTGTTCAGCTAGCTTGAAAGTTTGGTAATTTTTTTTGCAAAAGGTCGATCGCACTAAAGCAAGACTTAGGCAAAAACCGGGTTTTTTTAGGCAAATCAATCGTGTTTCGCCGCCGATTCCGATCGAACCCGGTTTATTGAGAAAAAATGTAGGCTTTAAGGCTCTTTCCGCGACCATAAAACAAGGTAATGATACCCTGTGCGTCCAGAAATTTATCTACAACCTGCAAGTTTGCCGTGCCCTTTCATCCTCCGGTTCTTGCCACCCAAAAGCAAAATGGCTCACCGCATTAATTTGCGGCGTCGCAGAGCGAATAGCAGCCATTTGAATCTCCAAAGACGGCCGATTTTTCAGAGGTTTTCCCCAATCTCCAGCAATGGCAGGAATAATTTTTGCTCCCGCAGGCGCTAAACTCAATGTCCGCTGCACCTGCGGCACAATGCAGCTTACATCCCCGCAATTTCCGTAAGACATGGCGTGGAATTCTACAGCAGCCGGAAAGCTGTCCCAAGGCTGCAATCTCGAATCATATCCCCCTTGATTTATGGGTTGATTTGCAGTAGGAAAAAACACGGCTCCTACAGGAATTCCCATCCTTTGAGCGGGTTGAATTGCTATCCCAAAAAAATCTAAAATCCCTTGGACTGCGTGAGCAACGCTCAGTTTCCACAGGTCTTTTTGCAGAATGCCGGTATCTGGAAGTGGCGGTGTCGGTTTTGGTTTTGGTGTTGGACGTGCAGCGTTTGGATTGTTAGTGGCGGGATTTGTTGAGGCCGATCTTGATGCGGCATTGTCCCTTCTAGAAGGTGGAGTTGCTACGGGTATCTGTCGCGGAATTCGCCCCTGCCAAAGAGGTTCTTGCTCATTTGGATACTGTTTGACTACTGCTTGAACGTCATTGGGATTGATAAATCCCTTAGTCAAATATCGCTGAATTAAATCTCGCCCTTGCTGATTGTTAGCCCGCTGCAAAAGAACTTGCTGCGATGCTGGGCCGTAAATCCACAAGTCTTGAACTTTGGTAGCAACTGAAGCGGGCCCGACACCCCGTAGATAGCGAATGTAGTCGAATAACATTCCTTGCGGCTTGCGCTTGACTATTTGATTAACTAACAAAGTATAGTCTTGCCGCGCTTGCGGGTTGTAGGGATCGATAAAGGCTTGATTGCCCGGAACTTCTCCGAAGTCCTCGTTAATTGCTGCGTCTTCACTTACTATTAAACTTGTCTGATTTTTACCGTTGAGAGCGAGGGTTTGCTGTCTGTCGGAACGCTGAGAATAGGTATAGCCAAAGTTCATGGTAAATAACCAGGCGTATACTTTTAAACCTCGCTGTTTGCCTTTGGCGATCGCCTTTTCTAACAAGTCGTATTTCTCGTACCCGCGATTTCTCACAACAGAAGGCCAAGCCGTAGGATTGTCTGCGACTGGTAGCAGCACTTGACCATCGTAAAACACTTCGACATAGACTTGGTTGTAGCCTTTATTCACAACTTTGTCTAATACTCGATCGAGTTCTCCGGGCCTGACATCGCAGGGATACAAACGCAGCCAAACTGCTTGGGTTTCGGGCCAAGTTTTTTGGCGGCATTCTGCTATTTCCCGCGCGTGTTTGCTCAAAACAGCAAAATATGCTTGCTGAGATTCCCGTTTTCCCGACAGGGCGGCGCGGCGCAAGTCTTCTTTTTGATTTACCTGTTCTTTGGATAATTGGCAATAGGCTGATGTTTCGGCAAAAGCTGGTTGATTTTCGATAAACGGCCAAACAAGCTGGCTGATGAAGCTACTGGTTAAAACAGCAGTTACCGCACTTAAAAAGCGTCGCTGGTGTTGAAAATTCGCGATGCGAGTTGGTGCAATTTTCATGGAAGAATTGAATGAGGTTTTCTGGTTTAAATTGGGTGGCGATCGCATTTTCGCGATCGCCCTCAACAAGCAGCTACAAATTTTCTACTTTTTTCGGTTAACCTAGTTATGGCACAAGTCGATCGCACAATGCAAATTCTGTCTGGCGGCTATTTAGATCGTGTCCGATCGAATAAGGATAAGACTCGGCGGTTTAAACCGCTGCTATACAAACGAAGTCCGCCTTCGCGGACTAAAGAGTAAAGGGGTAAAAAGCCCGGATTTGGTATCAGATCCAGTTCAATATTTTTTCCATAATTTTTCACTAAATACTACTGAAAAAAGCGCCTGGGTACAGTGGGCGCTAAAAGCAGTTGATATTTCTACTAAAAATTGTTAAGACTCAAATGTCAAGGATGAAAGATTAATTATTAAAATTTATCTTTTATCCCTAAATGTTGAGATTAAGATCCTCTATTGAGAGCAGCTTCTACCTGTTGAAATTCTGACTCAAGACGCTTTTTCAACTTTTCAGGAACGGGGCGGTTGGGATAGGAACTGTAATGTCCTGCCAAAGAGTTTAATGCCGTGCGCATTGTCGTGAAAGAGGCCAGCTTGGTAAGAGCGGGATCGCGGCGGTATGCAGCAAAAAAATCGTTGATACTTGTGCGAGCAGCGGCTTGAGCGGCTGCTTTTTCCGGCGCGCCCTCTGGCACAGTGAGCGCTGTTCTCAAGCTCTTCACTAATGCTAATGTGTCTTGGCCATAATCTCCACTCAGAGTGGCCGGAACATTGGTACAGCCCGCTACGCCGATGACAACAACTAATACCAGGGCTAACAGACGGGAAATGTAATGCTTCATAAAAAAATTCGGTAAGTGGGAAACTCAGTCACGAAGAGTGCTGAGAGGGAAACAACTCGGCGGTTGAAACCGGCGTGAATCTTTCCATTACCGCCTTGGGATTGCTAGATTCGGTGTACTTTTGTAGTGTACTTTCGATGGGACAATTACCATCTCAAACTTCGCAACCCTGTACGCATAATGTTCGCTCTTTTATGAGCCTCCCTTTCGGGGTAATGTTAGCTTCGACAAAGTTAACGGCCGGTACTATATCTAGGACACTGATTTAACCCAATAAGTCTGTTTAATCCTAAATTTCTAGAGCAAGGAACTAGCTTCGCATCCCTTGGTAGGTCTTTAAACTCTTACCGTTAACGTAGTACGCAGGTACGCATCTGGTCAACTGTGGTTTAAGTCTTAGGCTAGAAGCCCAGTGTCTTTAGACCTGGGTCGTTGACAAGGGTTAGAAAAATGGAAGCGAAAGCTGCAATCAAAATTAACCTTTATCCTATCTCGAATTGAGGTAATAATGCCACTTTCTACATTTTTTTGTTCTTATACCATGAAACAGAAAATTTGTCAATCTAAAATCTAAAATCTAAAATCTAAAATCGATTGATTTGTCCGGAAACGACGGAGAGAATTTGGGTTTGTCGCAGCCACTGACTGTCAAAAGCGCCTAGGTGAGTTGTAGTAATCAGAGTTTGAAATCGTTCTTGAATTGTTTCTAAAAGTTGATTTTGGCGACTCAGATCGAGTTCTGCAAGTACGTCGTCGAGCAACAGTAAAGGCGCTTCGCCGACGACTTCTTCAATAAGCTGCAATTCGGCTAATTTTAATGCTAATACCAGAGTTCGCTGCTGACCTTGGGAGGCGTATTGACGAGCAGGGGTACTGTTAATTGTAAATGTAATGTCGTCGCGGTGGGGGCCGACTAAAGTGGTTCCTTGAAAATGTTCTGCGATCGCCCTTTTTTGAATTTTCTCTAAAAATGCTTGCCGCACTCCTTCGAGATTGTCTTTAGCGATTAATTCCGAGCTTACTTCAATATTAGCATCGTATTTCACATCTAAAACTTCTGCTGAACCGCTAATTGAACGGTGCCAATTTCGAGCTAAAGGCATCAATCGCTCCAAAATTCGATCGCGCCTGCGGATCACGCGAGCGCCCGCTGTCGCCAACTGCTCGTCCCACAAAGCTAATTCTGAACTGGGAATTGGGGATGGGGAAGTCGGAATTGGTAAGTCTTCTGTATTTTCCGGTTCGGGACTTTCGGGTGCCAGAAATTGCATTTTGTCAAAAGTTTCGGAAAATTCCGCTTTCCTGATTGCTTTAGAACGTTTCAATAGAGCGTTTCGCTGGCGCAAAATTTGGTTGTACTGGTGCAAAATGTGAGCGTAAATCGGTTCTAACTGGATGACTAGGCGATCGATCCAATTGCGCCTTCCTTCGGGCCCGCCGCGCACTAAGTCCAAATCCAAACAAGAAAACTGCACTACATTTAAGACGCTCAAAAAGTCTAAATGGCGGCGCAGCGGTTCGCCGTTGAGCTTGCATACCCGGCGCGCCCCAGAGCGCAGAGTTAAAGCTAAGTCGATCGCTCCGGTTTGGCGTTCGAGTGTAGCATCAATTTGCCCGATCGGCTTTGAGTCGAGTATTAAATCGCGATCGCGCGATACTCTGTGACTTTTTAATGTGGAAAGCAACTCTACCGCTTCTAACAAGTTAGATTTTCCTTGAGCATTATTTCCTACTAAAATAGTTTTGGGAGCGTCAAACGCTACCTTTTGATCGAAGTAGTTCCGAAACTGCCGTAGGTGCAGCGTTTTCAAATACATAATATTAGTAATCGGTAATCGGTAATTCGTAATTGATAATTAGTAATACAGTCATCCTAGAGTAAGCAATGCGGATTTTATCCGTTAGCAACCCCGATCGCAATTGCTTTCGGAGCGGCTTGCAATGACATTATAGCGAAGCAATAAATGTTTAATTCCGTGTCACAATCTATTTCGTCTTCATAGCGATGAATTTCGCTGTGAGCCAGGGGTTAAAACCCCTGGCGGATATTGTTGAGAATAGCGCCAAATCCGATCGCTCTAACGAATAAAGAAACATCGCTCATTATCCGTCAGCCGTTAACGCTATTTTCGAGATTTGTAAAAGCGCACGAACAGTTTTTCCAGTTCAATCCAGACAAACATCAGGGCGCTGAAACCGAAGCAAACCATCAACTCAAATGGCGTTAAATAGTGAGTGCCGAAAAAAGCTCTCAGCGGCGGAACATAAATCAGCATCAATTGCATAATAGTAGTCACAATTACAGCCCCCCACACAAAAACATTAGTGAAGGGATTTAACTCGATAGTTAGCTGAGTGTTAGACCGAATTGCGATCGCGTGACCCATTTGCGCCAAACACAGAGTTGTAAACACCATTGTTTTCCAAGCATCTGGATCTCCGACATGGTTGGGGTTTGTAGTATATCCGTAAGCCCAGGACATCATCGCGATCGTCAAAATTGCAAAAATAATCCCGATCCGAATCATGTAAGAACCCAAACCCCGCGCAAAAATACTTTCTCGCGGACTGAAAGGAGGCTTTTTCATCACGTTCGGTTCCCCCGGTTCCACGGCCAAGGCCAAAGCGGGAACGCCGTCTGTTACTAAGTTCATCCACAAAATTTGCAGCGGCGTCAGCGGGACTCCTCCCAAACCCATTAAAGGTGCGGCGGCAATCGTCAAAACTTCGCCGATGTTGCTGCCCAAAATGTACTTAATAAAGCGGCGAATGTTGGTATAAACCACTCGCCCTTCTTCAGCAGCGGCGACAATAGTTGCGAAGTTGTCGTCTAGGAGCACCATATCACTAGCTTCTTTGCTGACATCGGTGCCGGTAATCCCCATTGCAATGCCGATATCCGCTTGTTTTAAGGCGGGCGCATCGTTAACGCCGTCGCCGGTCATCGCTACAAATTCGCCTAAACTTTGCAAAGCTTGGACGATGCGTAATTTGTGTTCTGGGGAAACGCGGGCGTAAACGCTAACCTGTTTGACTTGCTGTTTGAGTTCTTCTTGGCTGAGCTTTTCTAATTCTTGACCGGTGAGAACTCGATCGCCCTCTGTGGCAATACCTAAATCGTAGGCGATCGCCTTTGCTGTCAACTGGTGGTCTCCTGTAATCATCACCACCCGAATCCCTGCATCGCGGCACTTCACCACTGCTTCTCGCACTTCCGGGCGCGGGGCGTCCAGCATACTGACGAGTCCCAGCCAAATCATGTCTTGTTCGCTGGTTTCCTCAGAACCGGATGGCGGCACGTTTTCCCAGAGTTTGTAGCCAAATCCGAGGACTCGCAAACCTGCGCTTGCCATGTTGTTGTTTTCGACGAGGATGCGATCGCGCATTTCCTGAGTTAAAGGTTGTACTCGATCGCCGATGATAATGCCTTTAGAGCGCTCCAAAGTCAATTCTGGAGAACCTTTGGTCAGCATCAAATAATTCGACTGCTGTCCGTTTTCGGAGGGAAATCCCGAATGTCCCGATCGGCCAGGCACTTCGCAAATCACGCTCATCCGCTTGCGTTCGGAAGAAAAAGGAAATTCCGCCGTCCGCGGCAGCAATTGAGACTGTTTTTCCTTATAAATGCCTGCTTTTCCCGCTAAAGAAAGCAGAGCTCCTTCGGTGGGGTCGCCCAAAATCTTCCATTCTTGCTGTTCTTGCTGCAACACTGCGTCGTTGCAAACTGCACAGGCAATTAATAAAGATTCGAGTTCTGGATATTCCTCTAAGTTATTGATTTGGGCTGAGGTATGGCGATCGGTAAAATCTCCGATCGGGGCATAGCCGTCGCCTCCAACGCCGACAGTGCAGTCGCCCGTAGATACTAGCTGAACTACCATTTTATTTTGAGTCAGAGTACCTGTTTTGTCAGAACAAATGGTTGTTACCGAGCCCAAAGTTTCCACAGCAGGCAGTTTGCGAATCAGGGCGTTTCGCTTCACCATCCGCCTAGTTCCGAGTGCCAAAGTAACTGTCACGACTGCTGCGAGTCCTTCGGGAACTACAGCCACAGCCATGCTGAGAGAAACTTCTAACAGTTCTTCAAACCTGCTGGTATCGAAACCGATGCTGCCGTTTTGGAAGGTAATCATGCCACCGATGACGACAACTACGACTAAGCCTAGGGCACCGGAGACTAAAACATTTCCCAACTGGCTCATCCGCTGTTGCAGGGGAGTCGGTTCGCTTTCTACTGACTGAAGCATGGCGGCAATTTTGCCCAGTTCAGTTTTCATTCCGGTGTCGGTGACGATCGCCTTTGCCCGTCCCTGAACAACTTCTGTGCCCTGAAAAATCAGGTTGAGCCGATCGCCCAAGGAAGCATCTTCTGGAAGTTCTAGATCGGCTTGCTTGGTAACTGCTAGAGCTTCTCCCGTCAAAGCAGATTCTCTGACTTGCAAGTTGGAAGCTTCGATCAAGCGTCCGTCTGCTGCTATTTTTACCCCAGCCTCCAATAGCATCACGTCTCCAGGTACGAGTTCCTTGGCTGCTATTTCCGAAGTTTTGCCGTCCCGCAGGACTCTGACTAGGGGGGAAGCGAGGTTTTTGAGGGCTGCGAGGGCTTTTTCAGCACTTTGCTCTTGGAAATAGCCAAGAATGCCGTTGAGTATGACGATCGCAAAAATGGCGATCGCATCTTTGGGAAAAGTATTCGACCTGATGTCTAAGAATGCAGAAATCACGGCCACACCCATCAGCATCAACAACATGATGTTGGTGAACTGATCGACAAAAATCGACCAAGCACTGCGGCCTCCTGTTTCTTCGAGTTCGTTGGGGCCGTATTGCTGCAAGCGTTCTGACACCTGTTGGCTGCTCAAGCCAGCGTCTTTGTTGCTGCTTAGCTGCTTGAGAGTTTTGTCAATTGCTACGGTGTGCCAAGAAGAGGGAGAAGTTGAAGACATAAATTACGATCGAGCATGGGGCATAAAGGTGGTTGCGGCCGGACAGCTACAGCCGATCGATGTGGCTGATGGCAGTGAGAGAGTTTTGAGTTATAAGTTCTGAATAAAAAACTGTTTAACTTGGGACTCGTATTGGGCGGTTCGATGCTTTCAAGCAGGAAGCTTTCAACTTCACTGCGTCTCTAGCTCGATCGCCCCGTTTTTAGATCTACCGCTGATAGCACTTATCCACCTTACTACTAAAAATTAGCAATTCCTTCAGCTTTTACCCAACGGCTAACGGCTGAGTTTTGTGTTTAAATGCTGATATTTCGGGCAAAAGCTCTGGCTGTGGCGATCTGGGTCACAATAAGATTCGATTTTACCGAAAATTTGGGTTGAAAGCCCCGTTACTTCGACTTCGCTCAGCACATCGCCTTGTAGGACGGCTTTGAGGATATTATGCTTTTAGCGGTAAAGCGCATACATAAAAAACGAAGTAGGTCAAGCGGACGACTCCCGATCCGGAACCCTGGTAGTAAAAATCCTGAATCTTGTACAAATGTGGGAGTCAAGCAAAAATTCAAGAAATCGTTTCAAACGCGGTCGGGCAGTCCGTGTACGCTTGTGGACGTATCCAAACGGGGAGATTTGAATATTTTGTATTCGGGTTTCTAGGGAGGACGGATGAAGCAAGAATCCTCATGCCTTTAGGCCCAGGAGTGTCAACTACCGAATTCTGCCTGCATCCTGCGCAATCGCAGGATTTTGCTTTTCCCTATTCCCCAGTTTTCTTTTGCCCAAACGTTAATTTGCTTAACTCTTCTTAACAATTCGGTTTTCCGTGGGAAAGCCAACAGAGGCGATGCCCGACTCGATGGTTTGGGGCGGTTCCACCGCCACAGCACGGTGATAGAACCAGAATCGCGGTTTATCGCTGCCCCCGCGCATCTACCGCAGGGAGGACATTTGCCAGCCCTCGCCCAACCCCAATTTACCTTCTAATAGAGATAAGTTCCTGTAATAATTTGTAATAAACAAACGCGGGCGAGCATTGTATAAAGTTATCAGAGGGTTGAAACGACAGGCCAAAGTTAACAAAAACACTGATTGACAAGGTTTGTCGCATCTCATAAAAGGTGTAAAATTTTCTAAGGTTTCTTAAAAGTCCGTTGCAATGTAATAATATTGCAGGTAGCGGAAAGGGAGAGATCGGTCGAAGCAGCAGATTAGCTGGCATCAAATTTCAACCCTTGCAGGCACTATCCGCCTGAACAAATTTAACTTAACGGTTTTATACCGCAACCAAACTCAATTAACTCAAGTAGGAGAGTTCTTTCATGTTTGACGCATTTACAAAAGTGGTTTCCCAATCTGACGCTCGGGGCGAATTTCTAGCTCAGGGCCAACTAGATGCTCTCAGCAGCATGGTTTCCGACGCTAACAAGCGGATTGACGCAGTAAACCGCATCACCGGCAACGCATCCAGCATCGTCGCCAATGCAGCTCGCACCCTGTTTGCCGAACAGCCGCAACTGATCGCTCCTGGTGGCAATGCGTACACCAACCGCCGCATGGCAGCTTGCTTGCGCGATATGGAAATCATCTTGCGCTACGTCACCTATGCAACATTTGCAGGCGACGCCAGCGTTTTGGATGACCGCTGCTTGAACGGTCTGCGCGAAACCTACCAAGCTCTGGGAGTTCCAGGTGGCTCGGTTGCAGCCGGCGTGCAAAAAATGAAGGAAGCAGCAATCGCGATCGCTAACGACCCCAACGGCGTTACCCGTGGTGATTGCAGCTCGCTGATGTCTGAAATCGGCAGCTACTTCGACCGCGCAGCCAGTGCAGTCGGCTAAAAATAGCCAAACGAGCATTTCCTGTAAAGAAGCGAGCATCGCATTTTTGCAAACAATCATTTTTGTACAAAAACAACACAACATTAGGGAGAAACCAGAACAATGAAAACCCCTTTGACCGAAGCAGTAACCGCAGCCGATTCTCAAGGCCGTTTCTTGAGCAGCACTGAATTGCAAGTCGCCTTCGGCCGCTTCCGCCAAGCAGCAGCAGGTTTGGAGGCAGCCAAGTCGTTGACCGCCAAGTCTCAGCAGTTGATTGACGGTGCAGCTCAAGCTGTGTACAACAAATTCCCGTACACCCAACAAATGCAAGGGCCGAACTACGCGTCCACTGCAACCGGCAAAGCCAAGTGTTCCCGCGACATCGGCTACTACCTGCGGATGGTAACCTACTGCTTAGTTGCAGGCGGCACCGGCCCTATGGATGAGTACCTGATTGCAGGTGTTGACGAAATCAACCGGACATTTGAATTGTCTCCTAGCTGGTACGTTGAAGCTCTCAAGTACATCAAAGCCAACCACGGTTTGAGTGGCGACTCTGCAACTGAAGCTAATTCCTACCTCGACTACGCAATCAACGCTCTAAGCTAGATTTGCGTGATGCCCGGAATTGTAAGCTGCTGTTAGCTTGAGTGTTAGCGGTTGTTTAGAATTCCGGGCATCTGCGATCTTAGCCGAGTTTTCCAAATACTTTTTTAAGCAGTTGTTAGTTTTTAAAGCAAAAAAAGGAAGAAGCGAAAATGGCGGGATTAGGTGCAGCAGAACGGTTGGGAATAAAAGCATTTGAAGAAGCCGGACAAGTTGAACTGCGCCCCCACTGGACGCAAGACGATGCGAAAGCAGTAATTCGCGCTGCTTACAGCCAAGTTTTCGGCAACGAGTATTTAATGTCGAGTGAACGAGTCACCAGTGCCGAATCTTTACTGGTGCAAGGACAGATTTCAGTTAAAGATTTTGTGCGGGCAATTGCACATTCCGAAACTTATCGGAAAAAGTTTTTTTACCCGAACTCGCAAACGCGGTTAATCGAGCTTAATTACAAGCATCTGTTAGGCCGCGCTCCTTACGACGAGTCGGAAATTGCTTTCCACGTTGATTTGTACAATGCAGAAGGCTACGAAGCTGAAATCAATTCTTACATTGACTCAGTAGAGTATCAAGACAATTTTGGCGATAGTGTAGTGCCTTACTATCGGGGTTTCGCGACTCAAAGAGGTCAAAAAACAGTCGGTTTTAACCGGATGTTTCAATTGTACCGGGGCTATGCCAACAGCGATCGCGCCCAAAACCAAAAGCAAGCGCGGCTAACCTGGGAAGTTGCCAGAAATACGGCTTCGCCCATCTCCACTCCCTCCATCGGAAAAGCCCTTGCCGGCACTTCTGGCGGCTCTCGCGGCGAACTCTACCGAGTCACAGCAATGCAAGGTTCGGCTAAGTTCTCCCCCCAAGTGCGGCGCACTACTACCGAATATCTCGTGCCTTACGATCAACTTTCGAGCCGCTTGCAGCAAATCAACAAACGTGGCGGCAAAGTGGTAAGTATTACCACAGCTTAAAGTTTGTAAAGACGTTTTTTTTGAAGCGTCTTTAACAAATTAGGACTAATTAATGTGTATGAGTAAGGTCGTTGGTGTCAACAACCAGCCTGAAACAGTTGATAAATCTCGCTTTTATCCGAGGCCAGCTCCCCCCTAGCCCCCCGAAAGCAAGGGGGGGACAGGAAACGGATCAAAGTCCCCCTTGCTTTCGGGGGATGCGAGGGGGATCGGGCAAGAGGCTATAAACGAGATACAAAGGTTTTAGGGCGATTGTTGACACCAATGGTGCGCACTGCGCACCCTACTTTGAGACATATTATCCTTAGTCCTAAAAATTTCCAGTGCAACCAAGCTTTAAATTTTTGTTATTAATTTAGGAGAAAATCTGGTGGCGATTACGACAGCAGCATCCAGACTGGGAACATCCGCATTGAGCGATGCACCGAAGGTAGAATTGCGCCCGAACTACACCAAAGATGACGTGGAAGTAGTAATCCGCGCCGTTTACCGTCAGGTGCTGGGCAACGACTATTTGATGAAATCCGAGCGCCTGATAAGTGCTGAATCTCTCCTGCGAGACGGCAGTTTAACGGTGCGAGAATTTGTGCGTGCAGTGGCAAAATCGGAACTGTACAAAACCAAGTTTTTCTACAGCAGCTTCCAAACTCGGGCGATCGAACTAAACTACAAACACTTGCTAGGTCGCGCTCCCTACGACGAATCGGAAGTAGTTTATCACTTAGATTTGTACCAAACACAAGGCTACAACGCTGATGTTGATTCTTACATCGATTCAGTAGAGTATCAAGAAAACTTCGGCGAGAGTATCGTCCCTTACTACCGGGGCTTTAACACGCAGATTGGTCAAAAAACCGTTGGTTTTACCCGGATGTTCCGGCTATATCGGGGCTATGCAAACAGCGATACATCTCAACTAGAAGGCAATAACTCCCGCTTAGCTGTCGAACTCGGCACTAACAGCGCTACGGCTGTAGTTGGGCCTTCTGGTGGCAACGAAGGTTGGGCATATCGGTCTTCGACACAAAACGTAACTCCCAGCAGCGGTTTCGGCGGCGCGGCAGCTTACGGTAAAGAAGGGCGGCTTTTCCGCGTTGAAGTGTCGGGCATTCGCACGGGTGGCTATCCCAGGGTGCGCCACAGCAGCAAGGCGTTTATCGTACCTGTTGAGGATTTGTCCTCGCAAATGCAGAAATTTCAACGCCTGGGCGGGAAAATCGCTAGCATTACTCCAATTTAGTCAGTTGGCAGTTGGCAGTTGGCAGTTGGCAGTTGGCAGTTAGTAGCTTTTAGTCAACAGTCAACAGTCAACAGTCAGAATTACCAATTACCAAGAAGCTTATGTTCGGTCAAATTGTAGCTGGAAAAAGTGGTAATACAGCTTCGGCTGGTCGCTGCTTTCGGTATGAAGTTGTGGGCTTGCGCCAAAGCGATGAAACAAATAATGTGGATTATTCGATTCGATCGAGCGCGAGTACATTTGTCACCGTGCCGTACAATCGGATGAATCAAGAAATGCAGCGGATTACTCGCATGGGCGGGAAAATTGTCAGCATTCAGCCGTTAAGTGCGATCGCAGAATCATCCCATGAATCATCCGAGGATGATAATTAATAGATTGAAAAGGGCGATTTCAATCGCCGAGTTTCCCCAACCCGCGCAGGCGGGTTTCGTCTGTATAGAAGCGATTTCAATCGCCGAATTTCCCCAACCCGCGCAGGCGGGTTTTGTCTGTGTAGACGCGATTTCAATCGCCGAGTTTCCCCAACCCGCGCAGGCGGGTTTTGTCTGTGTAGACGCGATTTCAATCGCCGAGTTTCCTAAGCGATATTAAAAATTATGAATTTTGACGAATCCGACTCACCGCCGGCGGGTGTAGCTGAGGGCGAGTCTTTAACAGTAGAAAAGGCGATCGCAAATTTGCACTCCCAAGATTACAGTCTCCGGTATTATGCTGCTTGGTGGATTGGTAGATTTCGAGTCAAGGAACCTGCTGCTATCGCAGCTTTGATTGCCGCATTGCAAGAAGAATCAGAACAAACAAAAATAGGCGATTATTCCCTATTACGAAATGCGGCGCGGGCGCTGGGTAAATTGGGCGACAAACAAGCCTTACCGGCGCTGATTCGGTGTTTGGAATGTGCGGATTATTACGTGCGGGAAGCGGCGGCTCAAGCTCTAGAAATGCTGGGCGATCGCGATTCCATTCCACCGCTGATGAAACTCTTAGATGGGGGCGTAGCTGTAGCCCTACGAGTGGCTGGCAAATCGCACCTTGTGCAGCCTTACGACTCGGTAATTGAAGCTTTGGGTACGCTGCGAGCGACAGAAGCTATACCGCTAATTTCACCTTTTTTAGAGCATTCTGTGGAGCGGGTGCAGTACGCTGCGGCGCGGGCGATGTATCAGTTGACTGGCGATCGCATTTACGGAGATCGGTTGATAAGGGCTTTGAATGGGGATAATTTGCAGTTGCGGCGATCGGCTTTGATGGACTTGGGGGCGATCGGCTATTTGCCCGGAGCTCAAGCTATTTCTGAAACTTTAGCAGAAAATAGCATGAAATTGATTGCGCTCAAAGGAGTTTTGGAGCATCACCTCGCACAACAAGCATCTCTATCTTTGTCAGATGAAGCTATCCAAGTTATGAATTTAATGGATAGTTTACTGTGAAAAAAATTAGTTCACAACTGAAATAAGATTGCTGTAGCGATGCTCAATTGTCTGGCGTAAATTCAGGACACAGCGCCGTGCTGTGTCCCTACCCCCTATCTGTATTTGAGTAAATTCAGGACACAGCAGTGCTGTGTCCCTACCGCATATCTGTATTTCAGATAATTGAGAACTGCTATTTTCTCGCTTTTCTCCGGGTGAACTGGTGGCTGATGATTTGATGGAATGAGAGATGGGGCTTTAGGTGTTAAAAATTATAAAATTTCAGTGAAAATACTGAGGGTGATAGCTGTAGTTGGTGAAAGCGAGCGTGTTAAAATAATATTACCATCTGGATGAGTTTTCAGTTAAAAAAGTTTGGGTTTTGACTGCGGGCGATCGCGGAATGCTGCGAGATGGTAGTGTAGCAGCTAGAAGTATAAATCGGGGGATTCACCATGAGCAACGACGATTTGGAAGTCCAGGTGCAACATTTTGCAGCGCTGAAGTCCAAGTATCAAACAACAAAATATGAAGATTCATCTCCCTCTAGTCTTCTGTATCTCATTCTGCAAAAAGCTGATTTAGAAATTGAAATTACCGACTTCGAGTGGAATTGGTTACTAAACCAAGAACTTTTGGAAACAATAGAAGCTATCGAGAAAGAGCCACTACATAAGGCTGAAGAACGAATAAAACTAGATGCTAAATTTTCTCAACTCAAGTCTAAGTTCAAAGTAACCAGACATCCCGATTTACGGCTATCCAGTTCTTTGTATCCTATCCTTTGGAAACTTGACTCTGAAAATCACCTAACTGACTTAGAAGTTAAATATCTGCAAGAAGAGGGGCTTACTAAAACAGTGGCTATCGCTAAAGATATGGCGCGATTTGCTGCACTAAAGGCTAAGTACAAAGCTAGTGAATACCCAGATTGTTCACTTGATAGCCCCTTGTATCAAATTCTCAAGCAACTCGATGCACGAGAAACATTAAGCGATGTAGAGGCTAACTGGCTGTTCAATAACCAACTGATTGATACTCTAGAAATTTTTTGGCAACAAAAAGCTGGACGGGAAGCTGAGTTTGCCCAACTAAAGGATAAGTACAAAGCTAGTGAATACGCAGAAACATCTGTCTCTAATCCACTCTATCAAATATTGAATAACCTGGATGCAGATATGCAGTTGAGCGAGTCAGAACTTAACTGGCTGGAAGAGCATCAACTGAGCGAAACGCTTAGCATTGTTTTGGAGATTGAACAGACACGGCACTTTGCTGAACTGAAGGTTAAGTATAAAGCTCATGAATCTGAGGATTCATCACGATCGAGCCATCTTTATAAAGTTCTCAAGAAAATTGATTTAGACCATCCTCTAGGTGAGCAGGATATTAACTTTCTGAAAAAGCGTAAACTGACTGAGACAATTACTGTTGCCATTGAAAAATATGCTGATATTCTCAAGTCAACAATTCAATCTGGAGAGCCGTTGAGTGAGGCTGATTTGGATTGGGTGAAACAGAATGGACGTGAGGATGTAATTACTTTTGCTATTGAAAACTATGTTGCTAGTCTGAAATCCCAAATCCAATCTGGAGAGTCGTTGAGTGAGGCTGATTTTGATTGGCTGAAACAGAATGGACGTGAGGATGTAATTACCTTTGCCCAAGAAAAGGAATTTGCTGCTCTCAAGGTCAAGTATCGGATTATAGATCGTGATTTCCCCTTCGATCCGTTTTACGCAATTATGGTAAAATTGGAGAGAGAAGAGCGTCTAGATCCTGTGTTAGTTGTTCAGTTAATACAACAGAAACTTTTAGCTAGTCATGGAAAGATTGCTATGGCCTACCACAGGCTTGAAGCGCTTTTCTACGATCGGGAATATGAGCGCACTGGGGATAAATGGAACTTGCCCAACGCCAGCAGTCATTGGCGCAAGGCAGATGAACCAGAAAGTGCATTGAAGGTGACAGAAAATCTGGACTTCGACCAAATCAAAGAAAATAAGCTCAAGTCAGCTTTGTTAACAACGAGGGGCGGTGCTTTCCGAGATATTGATAAATTAGATGATGCACAAAAGTGCGCGCTAAAAGCTATTGAGTATCAGCCTCAAAGTCATCATCCTTACACTTTGATGGGAGCTATTTGTTATGAGCGAGGTCAATATTCACAGGGCGATGATTGGTTTAACAAGGCAATTAAACGCGGTGCTGAATCAGAAGATATAGATTCCGAACTGAAGCGGGTTGTCAAAAATGCTAAGGATGAGAAGCGTCGGGAAGTTGTGGAATATCTGCTGACAAAAAATCCGCAGCGCTATGCTTGGGCTAAGGCTTATAGGAAGCGCGAAGGCGGTGAGGATGCACAGCGCAAGAATTCCTAGCGCGGGTATGGAGTCGAGTTTTTTTGCGGATTCGACTCTTTAACCAAGATAAGCTGTGGAGCATTTAAACCACTAACGAGACCTGTAGGGTGCGTCAGCTAGAACACTGACGCTTGCAAGGGAAACGAGAAAGGGCTGACGCACCCTACAATAATATTTTAAATGCGTAACAGCTTAGTCCTACTTCGAGCAGGGTAAGCTTTTCAAGTTAATCCCCGCGCCTCAGCCACACTACAAAAAGTTCGATCGCGCGATCGACCCAACCTACAATTACAATAGTCACGGTAAAGTTTACAAATAAATGGCATTAGAACTAATTCGCGCAGTCGAACAAGCAGATTCTTCCGAGGGCTTGTTAAATACTGTCAAAGCACTGGCGGCGGCTGACTCAACAGAAGCAATTCCTACCTTAATTACAGTGCTCGGTTACAACAACCCAGGCGCCGCTGTGGCCGCCGTTGACGGGCTGATTCAACTCGGAGAACCCGCCGTACTGCCGCTTCTAGAACAGCTTGACGGCTACAATTACGGAGCGAGGGCTTGGGCTGTTCGGGCTTTGGCGGGAATTGGCGATCCCAGGGGTTTGGAGATTTTGCTCGATGCAGCGGCGAATGACTTTGCTTTGAGCGTGCGGCGGGCGGCGGCTAGGGGTTTGGGGACGATTTGCTGGGAACTGATGCCCGCAGAACAAATTGCCGATGCTCAACTTCGCGCTGTGAAAACGCTGCTGCAAGCGTCCCGCGATCCAGAATGGGTGGTTCGCTACGCAGCAGCGGGGGGTTTGCAAGCTTTGGCGGGCGCTGCGACTGTTAAACCGGATTGGTTAGCGGAAGTTTCGGCCAGACTTGAGGAAATCACCCAAAGCGATGAAACTACTTCGGTTAGAGCCCGGGCTTTGCTTGCTAAGGAAAAATTGTCACTTGGCTAGGGTTTTGGCGATCGTCTCTTCCAAGTCCCCTTGACTGAGAGTGGTTAATATAAAGACTTCTTGTACGGTTTTGCCCTGTCTGGCGATGATTTTAAATCCCCCGCGGATGGGTACTGACACTCTTAATGTCATGCGGGGGATGTGTCCTTTAACTGTGTTGATGACCCCGGGCGTGACTGTTTGAATGCCGATTTTTAGGGTGAGGCGCTCTAAAATGGGTATCAAACCGGGAAGGTGGGTAGAGTGATTCCAAACTAGGCGGCCTTTGGGTTGTGCGTTCATAAATTTTTAACCAAATTCAACATACCCAGTCTAAGCCACCCCTGAGTGGAAGCAGTTTGAAATTCCCTCAACTTATGTATCAATAACGTTACTGTGCGTGTCATTGCCAGCAAACCGACGCAATCTCAAACCGATATTTTTGATTCCTGCCCCGCAAGCTGAGATTTGATGGCGCAGAATTGTCCGGTACTTTTTGATGTTTTGGGTTGGTATAGCAACCGCTAGGATGGTTAGGACATTTTTAATTCCACTTTCCATGAGCTTGTATTCCTTCTTCCTTCTTCTTTCTTCCTTCTTCCTTCTTCCTTCTTCCTTCTTCCTTCTGCTATAACTGTCGGTTTTTCTAGTTGAGTTGCGATCGCCCCGAGTATTTCTGCGATGCCGCAAGGTTTCTTGAGATAGCCGTCTGCTTTGAGTTTGAGAGCTTTTTCCATTTCTGAACCCGTCATAAAAATAAACGGAATGCTGGCGGTTGCAGGGTGCGATCGCAAAACCGCGAAAACTTGTAAACCGTCTAGTTCGGGCATCATGACATCAGACAAAATTAAATCGGGAATTTGGGCGGTGGCTAACTGGATACCGACTTGTCCGTTTTCGGCGCCTAAAGCTTCAAAACCGCGCGATTCCAAAAGTTCTAATACGGTTTCTCGGATCGAGTTATCGTCTTCTATTACTAATATTTTGGTCATTTTTGTTACTTTTTTGTTGGCTTTATTTATACTTGTATGTTAAATTTATATCACCCGTATTATCATAAATTCAAGTGGGTTATTGCAGCTACCCAGTTTTCAGAGCCCCGAAGCGATCGCACTTCCTGAAATTATTTCATAAATCAATAAAACAAATTAGGAAAAATATCATGAAATTTATCAGCCCTAAAACAGACTTTGCCTTCAAAAAAATCTTTGGTTCCACCGACAGCCAAGACATCCTCATCAGCTTCTTAAATGCTCTAATTTATGCCGGTGAGCCAATCATCCAAGACTTGCAAATTATTGACCCTTACTCGCCTGCTACCGTCAGCGGACTCAAAGATAGTTATTTGGATGTCAAAGCTCGAATTACCGGCAACAAGACGGTAATTATTGAAATGCAAGTTTTGAATGTAGCCGCTTTTGAAAAACGAGTCATCTACAACCTAGCCAAAACCTATGCCAACCAACTCAAAATCCGAGATGGTTATCCGAGATTAAAACCAGTAATTGCCTTGACGATTACTGATTTTGAAATGTTTAAAGAACAACCTGATGTTATTTCTCATTTTTTGTTTAAAGAAAAAGAGAAACTATTTGATTATCCGCATCTCCAAGTTGAAATGTTTTTTGTCGAGTTGCCGAAGTTCAAAAAAGAGTTAGATGAACTCACAAGCTTGACTGATAAATGGATTTATTTTATGAAGCACACTCCCGATCTAGAAACAATCCCAGCCTCAATGGAAACAGTTCCAGAACTAGAAAAAGCTTTTCAAATTGCCAATGAAGCTAACTTAAGCTTGAAAGAGTTCCAGGATATGGAAGCCCAAGAAGCGGCGATCGAAGAACAGCGGGGAATAGTTTCTAGAGGGATAGAAGAAGGTTTGGAGCGAGCTAGAATTCAATTGATGCAAGCGGGCCGTCAAGAAGGGATTCAAGAAGGCCGTCAAGAAGGGATTCAAGCGGGCCGTCAAGAAGGCATTCAAGCAGGCCGTCAAGAAGGGATTCAAGAGGGAATTATAGCAGGTCAAAGAGCATTAATTTTGCGGATGCTGGAGCGACGAGTAGGAGCAGTAAATCCCGATGTAGTTTCGCGGATTGGGGAAATATCGGTTGAGCAATTAGAGAGTTTGGTGGAGGAGATAGCCGGATTTTCTAGTTTATCCGATTTAATGGTTTGGTTGGATAGAGCAGAATAATCGAAAGATCGATCGCTGTTAGGTTTTTTTAGGTCGATATACTTATAAACAGCGATATTCACAAATTTCGGGCGATCGGGTAAAATATAACTTGGTGTATCGCGATTTTTTGAGGAAAAGGATATGTCAGAATTTCTAGACTTTCTCAGACATCAGTTTGCCTACGTTGCCATTGGCGAATTTAAACCAGGAAAATTTAAAGAAGCAGAAGAACTTTTTGAAAAAGCCGTCGCAACTTATGCTACAGGTTTTAAGGGAGCATATCTGCTGCAATTGCCCAATACAGACAAAGGTATTGCCATCATTTTTTGGGAAAGCGTAGAAGAGATGGCCGCAAATCAAAGCGAAGCTTATCAGGAAATATTAAAGCAGATGACGCCTTTGTTTGCCAAAATTCCCGACACAGATGTTTATGAAATCGTCAGTGAAATTCAGCCAAAAAGTGAATGATTAAAAATTCTGCAATCGGCGCGTCATTCCCATACCCATCGGCGTTTTTCGCCCGACTCCGCTGTAAAGCGCAAAATCTGCTAAAGCGTTAATTTGCTTAATAGCAACCGGATTAACATCTCCCATAATTCGGTAACTAACATCGCCGACGCAGCCAATAAATTTACTTCTAGAATCGGTACTAACTTCGGTTCGGATATCGAAGAAACTGGGGAAAATAGCTTCTATGAAAGTAGGTTCAATCGCAATGCTGCTGTACTTGTTCCAGCGGTTGGCCAAACTGCCAAAAACACTTTCTCTACTTGGCATAGCACTATCGTATACACCTTGCCGAAAATTAGTAGGAGTGCAAAAAGTAAAAGCAATTTGGCGCTCTGTTTCTGAAGCTCTATCGAACAGTTCGGCGTAAGTACAAAAGTTCACCCAAGGCTGGTTTGATTGCGGTTCGCTCACAATATTAGTAATGTATATATTTGTCGGCCCCAGATGCCAAGGGCTCTCGAAATTCAATTGCTGCCAAAGTTGAGTTAGCCGATCGAACAAACTGTCATCCAGCAGAGAAATGCGCCACCAAATCGGCGTATTTTCGCGAATTGCTTGCTTTTGTTCCCACTGTATGGCCTGGAAAATTGGGCGCGCCGCCGCAGGCAAAACTCTCTTTTGTGTCGGCGCAGTGCTACTTTTTGCCACCTCTTGTCTGCTTACTTGGAAAAAGCTTAATGTGAAAGCTTTTTCATTCGATTGGTCGTGCAGGTACGCGCTCAAATCGCTGTCTACAGCACTCACAAGGTTGAGAAATAAGGCGTGAAGATGCCGTCCCGTTAAAAATTGGGATGGGATGGGTGCAACTGGTAGCAGGTTTAAAACGAGGCTGTGAGGCATTTAAAAATTATATATTTTGTCTGTATATCTGTTACGTTACTATTAATATTACAGTTAAGTTGCAATTTATAATACAATACTTAAGACAGCTCCCCCCTAACCCCCTTAAAAAAGGGGGAACAAGAATGCCCTCAAAGTCAACCCCTACTCCCCTTTTTAAGGGGGATTTAGGGGGATCTCCGGAGTGTAAATAATGTTAAGTGAACCGTATTGATTGATAATATTTATAATGATTATTCCTACAATACATTTTTGGGGTTGTTGACAAGAGTTCTTGATCCGTGCTGGTGCGTCGCTATGAAATTGTCCATTTTTGGGCAAAAATTTATTGTAGGCGACACACCCTATGGCTGATATTAATGAATTAGGCGATCGCAATTTCGGACGACAAATAAACGTCTTGAATGGCGTGGAACAATTTTACACCTTCTTCAAAGGGACGCTGAAAAGTTTTGCGCCCGGAAATTAAGCCGCAGCCGCCAGCGCGTTTGTTGATTACCGCCGTGCGAATGGCTTCGGCAAAATCGCTTTTCCCGGAAGCACCGCCGGAGTTAATTAAACCCATCCTTCCCGCATAACAGTTGAGCACTTGATAGCGTGTTAGATCGATCGGGTGATCCGTTGTCAAATCCGAATAAACGCGCTTGTCGGTTTTGCCGTAACTCTTGCCGCTTGCTTTAGCAACAGCTTCGTAACCGTTATTGCACTCGGGCAACTTCTGCTTGATAATGTCAGCTTGAATTGTCACTCCCAAGTGATTTGCTTGCCCGGTTAAATCCGCTGCAAGGTGATAATCTTTGTCTTGTTTAAAAATATCGTTGCGGAGATAGCACCACAGAATTGTTGCCATTCCGTATTCGTGAGCGTGGGCAAAAGCTTGACTAACTTCTTGGATTTGCCGCGTCGATTCCGGCGAACCAAAATAAATTGTTGCTCCGACTGCAACTGCTCCCAAATTCCAAGCTTGTTCGACGGAAGCAAACATTATTTGGTCGTATTGATTGGGATAAGTCAGCAATTCGTTGTGATTAAGTTTGAGGATGAAAGGGATTTTGTGGGCGTATTTGCGAGATACGCTTCCCAAAACTCCCAGGGTTGTTGCGACAGCATTGCAGCCAGCAGAGATTGCTAGTTTGATGATGTTTTCGCTGTCAAAATAGATGGGATTCGGTGCAAAAGAAGCTGCCGCCGAGTGTTCGATTCCTTGGTCTACCGGCAGGATGGATAAATAGCCGGTATTTGCCAAGCGTCCGCTAGAATAGAGTTGCTGAAGCGATCGCAAAACTTGGGGAGATCGATCGGTTTGAGCGAAACTGCGATCGACCCAATCCGGGCCCGGCAGGTGCAACAAATCTTTAGAAACTTTCGCTTGATGGGTGAGCAAGTCTTCCGCTTCGTCGCCCAGCCAAGATTCGAGCGAACTGGGAACTGATAGTGTAGCTGTCATGCAGATTTCCCTCTCAATTTCAATTGCAGGCTGATGATTGCAGACATTAGCCTTGCTGATATTGTAGCAAACAATTCATATTTTCGATCCGGCAATTATCAGCCAAGTTTTTAATAAGATTAGAGACAACAGCAGCGGGACGCGCTACTCTAGAATAAGCTGGCAGTTCCGCAGCAGCGAAAACACCAGCGATCGCCGATCGACTCACAACTTTGCCATCATAATGTCACACACTTACTTTGATTCTGAAAACAGTCACAAATCCTTCGAGATGCCCGGTGCCAGACCCCACTACAACCCCGATCGCCCCGGTCAAGTAGAGCATATTTTCCTCGACTTAGTGCTGGATATTCCCAAACAAAGCTTTCGCGGCACTTGCAGCATCCGCATCAATCCAGTCCGCAGCGGCATTGACAAATTAACCTTAGATGCTGTAAATCTGAATATTAAATCAGTAAAAGTCGGCGAAACCGAGCAAAATTTCGACAGCGACGGCGAAGTGCTGCAAATTCAACTGCACGAACCAACAGAAGCTTACCAACCAATTACAATTGCGATCGAATACTCGGTCGAAAAACCCCAGCGCGGCCTCTATTTCGTCGGCCCGGACAAACACTATCCAGACAAACCAACACAAGTTTGGACTCAAGGCGAAGACGAAGATTCGCGGTTCTGGTTTCCCTGTTTCGACTATCCCGGACAGTTGGCAACTTCCGAAATTAGAGTGCAAGTTCCGAGACAATTTTTTGCGATTTCCAACGGCGAATTAATTAGCACAAAAAACGACGGCGACTATAAAATTTATCACTGGTCGCAAACCCAGGTACACCCGACATATTTAATGACCTTAGCAGTCGGAGATTTCGCCGAAATCAAAGACGAATGGAACGGCAAACCAGTTAATTATTACGTGGAAAGAAGCCGCGAAGCAGACGCTAAACGCAGCATGGGCAAAACGCCTCAAATGATTGAATTTTTCTCTAAAGCATTTGGCTATCCTTACCCTTTTCCCAAATACGCTCAAGTCTGCGTCGATGATTTCATCTTCGGCGGTATGGAAAATACTTCGACAACTTTGCTAACAGATAGGTGCTTGTTAGATGAACGTGCCACCCTTGACAATCGAGGTACTGAAAGCTTAGTCGCCCACGAATTAGCTCACCAGTGGTTCGGCGATTTAGTAGTAATTAAACATTGGTCTCATGCTTGGCTGAAAGAAGGCATGGCTTCTTATTCCGAGGTGCTGTGGACTGACAAAGAATACGGCAAAGAAGACGCGGCTTACTATATGTTAAATGAAGCCCGCAATTATTTAGCTGAAGATAGTTCCCGCTACCGCCGCCCGATCGTTACTCACATTTACCGCGAAGCCATTGAATTGTACGATCGCCATTTGTACGAAAAAGGCGCTTGCGTTTATCACATGATTCGCGCCGAGTTGGGCGACGAATTATTTTACAAAGCAATTCACACTTTTGTCCGGGATAACGCTCACAAAACTGTGGAAACGATCGATTTGCTCAGGGCGATAGAAAAGGCTACCGGCCGCAATCTCATGTTTTTGTTCGATCAGTACGTTTATCGCGGCGGTCATCCAGATTACAAAGTTGCTTATTCCTGGGATGGCGACAGCAAATTAGCAAAAGTGACTGTAACACAAACTCAGGTAAAAGATAGCAAAAATGACAACGGCAACAGCAAAGATGTCTTTGACCTCAAAATTCCGATCGGCTTTGGTTACAAGCCGGAAAAAGAGGCAGATGATGAAGGTTCTGCACCTTCAACCCCGAACCTAAAAACTTTCACAGTGCGAGTCTACGAACGGGAGCAAAGCTTCTATTTCCCTCTCGAAGAGAAGCCTGCATTTATCAGTTTTGATGTCGGCAATAAATACTTAAAAACAGTTGTTTTAGAGTATGGAGTTGCCGAATTAAAAGCTCAGTTACAGTTCGACCCTGACCCGGTTTCCCGGATTTATGCAGCCAAAGCTTTGGCGAAGAAGGGAGGACTGGAAGCTGTGAAAGCGCTGTCAGAAGTTCTCAAAAAAGAGCGGTTTTGGGGAGTGCGGGCTGAAGTGGCTACTCAGTTAGTTGAAATTAAACTAGACCAAGCTTTTGAAGGTTTAGCCAGTGGTTTGAAAGATAAAGATGCTAGGGTTCGCCGCGCTGTGGTGAATGCGCTGGGCCAAATCAAGACTCACGAAACTTATAAGGCGCTGAGGTCGATCGTCGAAAAAGGCGACGACAGCTATTATGTAGAAGCGGCCGCAGCTAGTGCTATGGGTTCCATTGCAGGGGCTAACCCCGACGAAAAACCGACCGACGAACAGGTACTGAAAGAGTTAAAATTGGTGCTGAAAGAGCGTCAGGGGTGGAATGAGGTTGTGCGATCGGGGGCTATTTCCGGTTTGGCACAGATGAAAGCTTCAGAAGATGCGCTGAATCTGATTTTGAAATACACAGCCGCCGGTACTCCGCAAGCTTTGCGCTTGGCTGCAATTCGCTCTTTGGGTACAATTTCGACTGGTCAAACCAAGGTCAATTTAGAACGGATTTTGCAGCGATTGGCCGAATTATCTAAAGAGACGTTTTTCTTGACTCAAGTATCTGTAGTAGCGGGATTAGGACAAATGGAAACTCGCAAAGCCCTTCGGATTTTGCGTTCTTTAGCTGACCAAACTCCAGACGGCCGCGTCCGTATGATGGCTGATGAAGCTGTGCAAAGAGTCCAGAAAAATGTCGGTTCTGATGCAGCGGTAAAGCAGTTGCGGGAGGAATTAGACCAGGTGAAAAAGGAAAATCAAGATTTGAGGAGTCGGATGGAAAATTTGGAGGCTAAGGCGAAGAAAGATTAGGTAAGTAAATTTTGTAAGGTGCGTCGCTCGTCGATTGTCGCTACGATCGATGATTGTATCGGGCGACGCACCCTACCAGCTACTCAGTTCGGCATTTAAAGGAGGATAGTAGGGTGCGGAGCGTAAAGAAGCGTTTCCCATGTATAGTAAGCGTTCTAGCTGACGCACCTTACCTGGATCGTTAATGGTTTAAATGCTCCACAGCTTACTCAGAAACCGAGTTTTTGACCTCGCGTGTGCAGTCAGGTGCGTCGCTCATCGATTGTCGCTACGATCGATGATTGTTTCGGGCGACGCACCTTACCAGCTACTCAGAAACCGGGTTTTTGACCTCGCGTGCGTAAGTTCTGTAAAATCAGGCTGCAATTTTTGTTTTTAGTCTTGAACTGTCGATCAATTTGAAGCAGCTTTGGCACCCAAATCTATTGCACAAATTATGAGTAGCAGAACCATTGTATTGGTGGAACAATCCGGGGTGATTCCCTACCGCATTTTAGACGGAAACATAGAACTAATGCTTATTACGTCATCGGGAGGTAAGCGCTGGGTAATACCGAAAGGTTTAATTGAACCTGACATGACTCCCGAAGATTCCGCTGCCAAGGAAGCTTGGGAAGAGGCTGGTGTCTTGGGTCGAGTGTTTCCTGATTTAGTGGGAACTTATGAATACTACAAGTCTGGCTGTACTTGGCAAGTAGATGTATTTTTATTGCAAGTAAAAACTGTTCTCGAAAATTGGCCTGAAGCTCACAAGAGAAGGCGGCAATGGGTAAGTATTCCTAAAGCAATTAAGCGGGTTGATGAACCAGAACTGAAAGTCATTCTTAGGGATTTGCCGAATAGATTTTGGTGAAGAGATACCTCTAAGTTAGTAAAGTTTAATTCTTTTTATTAAAAGCTAATTAACAATAGTCCGGACAGTTTTCAATCACTAACGGCAGAATGCTGGTTTCAGCCTTCTCAGTGAGGTCAAATGCTAACGGTAGAATGAGGGTTTCAGCCTCGGTCTCAAAAACTGTCCGGAGTATTGAATTAAGAAGCTTTGGGGCTTTTAGGAGATAATTTCATCACACCTTCAACTTCATTAATAATGACATCACAAAGATTATCCAGAGGAATATCATTATAATCTCTGCCAAAAGGGTTTTCTATTTCCAAAGCGATCTCTTCAATCCCAAATAAAGTAAAGGCAATTATCGCAATAATCGGACTTGTCAACCAGCCAAAATCTCCAACTAGACGCATTGGTAAGGTGAAGCAATAAATCAGAGTTAGTTGCCTTAAATGGATAGTGTAAGCCCTGGGCTGTGGTGTCATCAGAATACATATACAAAGACCAAATTTATCAAGCACTGAATTCAATAATTGCTGTAAACTTTGAAAATCGTGAATATTCAGGCGATTCTGGTTACATTGCTCCTTTAGGTAATCTTGAATCCAAAGTGCAATTTCAAGGGCTGGGTTGCTCACCAATGTAATCTTTTCCAGTCGAGATTTAATCAGAAGGTTTTCTAACTCCTCATTAATAGGTTCTCGACGTAGATACTGCTTAGTCGCTACTGCAAAAGCTGCTATAGAGTACATTGCAGCAACTTTATTCACTCGATCTTGAGGTTCTTTTTCTTCAACGTTGACCCAAATCTGCCTTGCTAAATGGCTGCATATCCCAATTATGGCACCCCATGCTTGCCGACCTAGCCAAAAGCGTTCATAACCAGTATTGGTGCGAAAAACCAATAGCAGACCCAAAAGAATACTGGGAATAAGGATTTCTAACTTTGGAAAAAATATCGGCACTCCTTGTGTATGTAAAACTGTAATTATCAGTCCAAAAATACCCACAAAAATGACCCGAGGTAAGACATTCGGAATAACAGATCCGCGTAGGGTAAACGCAAGATGCAGCCACGATCCTTTAAATAGTTGATTCATCATGTTATTTTAATCCAATTTCAGAATGTTGTCAAAGAAATCATTACTAAATCTTCCTCTTTAAGTATATTGACCTCCATTTATATTTAAAATAGAACCTGTCAAGTAATCAGGGGCATCAAGGGCAAGATATGTGACAAAATTTATAATTTCATTCACGCTTCCTTTTCGCTTAATATGTGTACTTTCTACAGCTTGTAACTGTCTATCTAAAGAAACTTTTTCAGCCATTTCAGATTCAAAGATTCCTGGGTTAACACCTATAATAACATAATTTTGAGAAGCTAATGACTTAGATAAACTTAAAACTAAACCATTAAGTCCAGCCTTAGAAATTCCATATCCCACATCTCGACTACCAACATTAGCTGCCGCAGAACCAACTACTATAATCCGTGTTGAGAGATTTTGGTTCAAACATTTTTTCACTAAAGAGATAATAAAATGAGAAATACCTAGCAAATTAACCTGGACGCTTTCATACAAACTATCCTCTTCTAAAAATGGAGAGTTAAATGTTTGCTCACCAAATTTACCAATACAACTGATGAGAATAATTTTATCATATTCGTGAATAGGAATTTGGTCTACAGTTGATTTAATTTTATGCTTGTCACGAACATCACAGGAAATATAATATTTGATCTGATCGAGACGATTTACTTCTGGCAAGTCTATCCCCATAATGTCAATATTCGACATTCTATTTTGACAAGCTATCCCAGAGCCTAGCACTCCCTCTACACCTAATATAATTAATAAATCACTGCTCATTAGCTGTCTCTTTTTTTCAAGGTTTGAATGAAATGAATAGCTCTTTCTCGAACGGCTGATTGATAATCTGGTAAAGACATATCTCTATTTGAAAAGTATGTAATACCTCTAGAAATAGGGATAATTACACCTCTACCATCGTGTCCGAGACTATCAAAAATACTTTCAATATTTCCTCCCTGACTGCCTACTCCAGGAGCTAGAAAAATCGCATTTGGCATTATTTCTCTTAGTTGCTTTGCTTCATAAGGAAATGTGGCACCCACTACAGCACCTATACAACTGTAACCGTATTTTCCAATGCTATCCTTACCTAATTGATTAACCAGTTCAGCCAGTTGGTGAAACATTTTCTTTCCCTTTACAGATATATCCTGAATCATGCTTGAGCCAGGATTAGAAGTTTTAACTAAAATGAATAAACCCTTACCACATTTAGTAGCAACTTCTACAAAGGGCATCAGACTATCTTCTCCTAGAAAGGGGTTAATTGTGATACAATCAACCACTAAATCTGAATCGATCACTATTCCGTTTTTAAGTCTTATTTGTCCATCTAAATAAGCCTTAGCATAAGCAAGTGAAGTTGAATCAATATCTCCTCTTTTTGCATCTAAAATGACTATAAGATTGTGGTTTTTAGCGTACTTGATAGATTCAACTAGAGCATTTATGCCACTACTTCCAAACTGCTCAAAATACGCAGATTGAAACTTGACTGCTGGAACTAAATCCGATAAACTGTCAATAATTACTTGTGAAAAGCTAGTTAAGGATCTTGTAATTTCCTGATAGTTATTGCTTGTTGGAAGTAGAAACTCTGGCATCAAATCAAAATTCGGATCGATGCCAACTACCAAGTCACTCTTTTGGATTTGCTGTTCAATAAGTCGATCGCTAAAGTGCATATATTTAGAAATACCCTAATTGAAAATGTTCTTCATTATTTATACCATAATTAAGATGCTTTTTTTAGAATTTAGATAAATTAAAAATATTCTTCATTTATTTTATGACCAAATTGTTCTTTTTTGGAAGTTAGATAAGACTGCCATTCCTTCCTGGAATTAACTAGAGGAATTTTCATATTTACTTCAATCCCATGACTGATTAAAAAAATTTCTTTTTCAAGATTATTGGTGATAAGATTCACGGATTTTATGTTTAAATCTTTGAGGATAGCTATAGCAGAAGAATAATCTCTTAAATCAGGCTGAATACCTAAACTGACAAATGCCTCAAAAGACGTACATTTGTTTTTTTCCATTAACGAATAGGTTTTCAACTTATTTGTCCACCCAGCACCTCTACCTTCATGATCGAAATGGTAAATTATCAAGCCATCTTGTTCTTGAGAAATCATCTCCATCGCTCTAAGTAGTTGCCAGTTGCAGTCACATCTTTGACAACCAAAAATATCGCTTGTATAGCAAGCAGAATTTAGTCGTAATAAAACAGGTTTAGTGGGATTTTGAATATTTCCTCGATAAATAATTCCGTGTTCTTTGTCGATTTGATTGTGTTGTATTGTATAACCTCCCATTTTTAGGTTCTTAATACCACCTTCAATAGTTAGTGAAACTTCCAAAACTTTATTAATTATTTTGTATTCTGAGGTCATTTTCAATGTCCCAATATTAAGTTGTTTTTTTTAAAAGCAAAACAGCTATTGCAGTTTTTGAGAAATCATATTAATTAAATTCAATGGATCTTTTTCAAAAAAAACTTGACTTTTTGTGGCTTTTTTGAAAGAGTTGAGCAGTAATTGAACATGATCTGTGACTCCTCCGGTATCGCCTAGAATACCAATAATTTTATTCATGTCATAAGCATTTGATAACTCATTTAATGTTCCCCATCTCCCACTAATAAAAATAGCTGCATCACAGGCTGCTACAGATTCAACATTCCTATATTTGCGGCAAACTTCCACATTATCTTTGTATTTGTAATGTTCCGGTATCAAAATAATACTATCATATAATTCTGGAGAAGTTCCCATCACCTCCATGTGTTTTTCTTGATTATAGGTAGCTGAAAATCCAATTGAGTATCCACCTAAACTTTTAGCCCCTAAAACAGCGTAAAGGGGAAGACCAGTACAAGCTCCTGTCACAATGCTGTTACCAGTTCTGGCAATTTGTTCTCCAAGTTTTCTGGACTTTTGATTAAGAGAATCTTGGCTATCTACAGCCGAACCGAAAACACCAATCTTTTTCATTTTATCGCCACTTATCTAAATAACCGGGCTAGTGCAGTTGATAGGAAACTATGAACTGGAAAAATATTTACACTAATATTGTATGTGAAGATCCAATAAAAATTAGTGAAAATGGAAAACCAATTTTATGAATTTCTGTAAATTAAACACTATGATAATGATTCCAATCTAGATAAATTCATATATAGCCTTTCTCTAAAAGGTGAGGTACCAATTTTGCAATGAAAAGCTTGACAATGTAAGGGTTGCAGCATACCTCGGCATACCTCATCTTTCTGAGAAAGGCTATACTATTGTTAGTTTATTCGCCTCATTTCATCAATGACACTTAGTTAAACAACCCCATCAGGGAAAAGAAGACTGATTTTATTGTTAAAAAGTGCTTTCTCTTCTTGGTAAAACTTTTCCATTTGTTCAACAATATCTTCACCAACTCCTAGCTTAGATGCGATGTTACGAATGGCAGATTTTTCTCCTTCATTGTAAGCACCATCGGCATCACTAGCTTGAATAGCACAATAAATCAAGTTTCTCCTCGATTTATTGCTGATGGGATTGCTTTTAAGTACGGATTCCACATCCTCATCTCCACTGTATGTCTCCAGTTCAGCGAGTAATCCTTCTGATGCACCTTTCGCCGCTGTCAAACCAATCACCCAATCTCTCTCCTGTTGTGATACAACGTTGTCGCCTTTTGCTGCAATAAGCAATGCTCTTGCGAAAGTTCCGATCGCTTCATCAGGTAGCTGTTGGTTAGAACCTTGTAGATGCTTGTACACCCACGCACCTGCTAATTTCCGTGAATCTCTAATAGTCATCTGCCTTTTTACCTAAAATTTGATACGAATATGCTTACGAATATACTATTGTTTATAAATATTTCATAAACTAAACTAATGACTCGTATCGCGATCGCTCTTACCATAATACCATAAAATAGCTTTTTACAATTTAATTATATTAAACTTTGTTAAGTAAGCTGTTCTGCATTTAAATTGGTAATTGCTCACCCCCCCTACAGACAAAAATAAAATCTCTGAAACCCTTTCTAGGCAAGGATTGCCAATTTTGAACACAATTATTTCATTTTTCCGTTTCGATCGCTGAAACCCTCATTATCTTGTTAATTTTATTAGACCTCTTGCAAAATAATTTTGTGCTATTATCGAAAGTTTAGGCAATTTTATAATAGACCTCTTGCAAAAATAACTAGGACGGGCAAGATGCCCATCCCACAAAAAACATTTTTCCTTGTGGAACGGGCCGGAGAGCCCGTTCCAAAATTTGATTAAAAGGACTTTTGCAAGAGGTCTAATCTAGCAGGCCCGGCAAGTTTAAGGAGATGCCAATCAACCCAATAATTCAAAGTTTTACCTAAACTTGAGCAAACTATTAAGGGTAACACATATTTTTTTTGCAATAGGTCTATTGAAGAAGAAGCTTTTTGCTTAAAATTCACAATCTGAAACTGTCTCGCTTGAGCCAGTTTTAGGGGAGGGGGGAGTTGAGCAATTACAAAAACATGAGCCAGCCTGGCTGTTGCCATTGTTTCCACTGCTGTTGCGTTAGTTTTGAGCGAGCTTAATTATTGCAAAATCATTTCTCGAATTGTGCGCGCTGTTGCAGGGGCCAGCAGAACACCGTTGCGATAGTGACCGCTGGCGATGAGAATGTTGCTGTTACCGGGAAGCGTCTCGATAATTGGGGCCGGCCGCGCTTCCGGCCGCGGGCGCAATCCCGACCATTTCCTAATAATTGTAGCTTCTGCTAAATCCGGACAAAGCGATTTCGCCCTCGCCATCACTTGCTCCAACATATCAGCATTTGCCTCAATTTCCCCGCCATTTTCTGAAAACTCAACCGTCGCCCCCACCCAATATTCCTGATTTTCCAAAGGCACAATGTGAATGTCATTGCAAGTAATTACGGGCCTAAAATCAGGATTTTCTAAAGGATTTGCCGATCGCAAATGCAGCGCTTGTCCCAACACCGGGCGAATGTCAACCAATTGATTTAACGATGCAGTCACAGCAGCAGAACCCAAACCAGCGGCCACAATTAGTCGATCGAAATTTTCAGCAACAGGCAAGATGCCTGTTCCACAAGACATATTGACAGTAATGGAAGATGGGAGTTGAATCTGAGACACATGAGAATTCAACTGAGTAATTCCTTCAACTTCCACCCCAAACTCAAAAATCACCCCATTTCGTTCAGCAGCATCAACCAAAGCCAAAGTTAGCGCCGTCGGATCGACTTGCCGGTCTTGAGGCGAATAAATCGCAGCAATAATCTTATCATTTAAATAGAGATGAGGGCAGCGATCGCGCACTCGTTCCACATCCCAAAGTTCCAATTGCCAACCTTGAGATCGGCGAGTTGCTATCAATTTCTCCCACTTACTTAAATCCTCTCCCTCCGAACAAAGCATTAAAATTCCCTGTTTGTTAAAAGGAATTTTTCGCCCCGTAACTGCTTCCAATTCGGGAATCAAAGTTTCGTAGCGCTGAAGGCTGGTTTCCCTCAACTGCCAATTTCTGCCCTTAGTTTTGTGGCTGATAACTCCCATCAAAACACCGAGTGCAGCGCCAGTAGAACCTTGTGCTGGCGGCTGTTTGTCGAACACAGTAACTTTTAGTTCGGGAAATTGACTTAGTTCAAAGGCGATCGACGCCCCAATAATACCGCAACCAATAATTGCAACGCGAACCATTCAATTTTAGATTTTAGATTTGAGATTTTATAGAAGAAGAAGACCGGGCGGTTGAAACCGCGTCTATACAAACAAAACCCGCCGACGCGGGTTGAAGAACGGGCAGTAAAAATCAAGTTTTACGTTGTTTTCTTCAGTCCGCGAAGGCGGACTTCGTTTTTGTAGGTGCGGTTTCAACCGCCGTCTTATCTAAAGCAATTAAGCTTTAGGAATTAGCTGCAAGAAAGTATCGAAATCCTTGACAGCTTTTTGATAGCTGGCCGTGACTTTCGCATAGTCAACCGCTTTAGCAGCGTTGTCAATCTCGACCAAATCAGCAAACAAACTCTTGGTCAAATCAACAGCTTGTTGTTGAGATTTCGGCAACAAACTACCAGACACGGTTCTCATGGCGGTACGCAATTCGCCGAGAGGCCCGTGAATGTAAGTTCTGGTATCAACCCAATTTCGGTTTTGAATGAGGGTTCCCAATTTGTCCATGCGCGATCGCAACTCTGTCAGGGTAGGAACATAGCGCTGAATTTGCTGGATCTGGGCTGCTGTGTAAGTCGTTGGAACTTTTGCTTCGACACTGCTGCAACTAACCAGAAATGCCATCAAAAACGCCATCATCAAGGCAAAAAATGAACGGGGACGAGTCATATGGATTTTAGATTTTAGATTTTAGATTTCTGGTTCTCAGGCTTTGCCTGGGAATGCAGATCCGCGAGGATGTGCTTCGCTGACCCAGCACCGAGAGTTAGGTACAAAATATTATTTTACCTCCTGGCGGCGCAGAAAAGTTATCAGAGCCTCGCCAACTTTTTCCGACCAATGTTCTTGAGGATAATGCCCCGCTTGTTCGAGTGTGACTAACTCTGCATTTTGCAGGGAACCAACTAGCTTTTGAGCTGGTTCAACACTCAGCCAAGGGTCTGTCAAACCCCACACAAATAAAGTTGGTCGAGTCCATGCTTTCCAGCCGGATTCAATTTCTGCCATTGACTGCGGCAATTGAATATTGCGAACTGTATTCATTAGCGATCGACCCGCATCCGAACTCTTCAAAAACGGGCGGCGGTAAACATCTAAATCTTTGTCTGATATCGTCTTGCGGCTTCCGCCTTCGAGGGTTCTGTCAACCAAAAGCGGGTCTTGCGTTATCATGTCGCCAATGAAAGGAAGTCCAAATTGCTGCATTTTCCAGGGCAATTTTATATCTACTGAAACGGGTGTGTTTATGACGGCTAAACGCTCAATTTTATCGGGATTTCGCAAAGCGTATTGAATGCCTGCCGAAGCTAAAAATCCTTGGACAACGAGGTAAAATCGGTCTATTTCTAGAGCTTGAATAAAGTCAGCGAGGGCGTCAACAAAAGCATCGGGAGTGTAGGCAAAGTCGCGCTTGTCCGGTTTTGTCGATCGCCCGTAACCCACCCAATCGGGGGCGATCGATCTAAATCCCTTTGCCGCCAAATCCGGCATTATTACAGTCCAGGTAAAACTTTGGGACGGCAAACCGTGCAGCAGCA
The DNA here is from genome assembly GCF_036702825.1 of Microcoleus sp. A003_D6. Classification (NCBI taxonomy): domain Bacteria; kingdom Bacillati; phylum Cyanobacteriota; class Cyanophyceae; order Oscillatoriales; family Microcoleaceae; genus Microcoleus; species Microcoleus sp. A003_D6. Next base: position 49,419 of record NZ_JAUBWA010000043.1, read on the forward strand.
GCACCGGCGGTTTATCAGTTTCGTTAACCGGTTTTGTTTCCCGATAAAACCATTGCAGCGGGCCTACTTCAATTACTTTCTCATCAATTGACATTATTTTATTTGTTATTTATCAAACAATAAGGTGCGCAGTGCGCACCCTACTTACAATCTCATCAGTAGGGTGCACGCGAGCACCTTACTTAAAATCGAGTTACAGCCGCGCTTAGAAATTCATTTCAGCAGCTTGAACTTTTTCGACCTGTTTCTTCTTGAGAACCAGCATGATTTGAGCCAGCATGGTTATAGCCACGAAAGCGATCATTCCTTGAATGCGAGTAGCACTTTGCAGCACAATCTCTACGTCTTTTTGACCGAAGCCGCCCACATTAGGATTGCTCGTCAAAAGTTCGCCGGCTGCAACTGTTTGTCCTTCGGAAACAATCAGTTCTGGGCCTGCGGGAATTGTATCAACAACCGCTGCACCTTCTGCCGGTTGAATTGTTACTTCATAACCGCCATCTTCAGGTGTGGCAATCTTAGAAATGCTGCCAGCTACCGAAGCATTATAAACAGTATTGTTGGTCTTGGCGCCTGTCGGATAAACCTGACCGCGACCGCGGTTGCCGCCGACATAAATTAGGTATTTGCCGTAGTGAACGGACTTGTCAGTTTCGGGATTCGGCGACAAAACTGGGAATACCAATTCTTTGTACTGTTCACCCGGCAGCGGGCCGACTAAAACAATATTTTCTTGGGTTTCGCTGTAAGGTTGGAAGTAAAGATCGCCGACTTTTTCCTTCATTTCTTCGGGAATTCTGTCAGCGGGAGCAATCTTGAAACCTTCGGGCAACATCACAACTGCACCGACATTCAAGCCGCCTTTGCTGCCGTCGCCGGTAACTTGCTGAACGTTAGTATCGTAGGGAATTTTGACAACAGCTTCAAAAACTGTGTCAGGCAAAACAGATTGCGGTACTTCAACTTCAGTCGGTTTTGCACCGAGGTGACAGTTAGCGCAAACAATGCGGCCTGTTGCTTCGCGGGGAGTAGCGGGTGCTGTTTGCTGGGCCCAGAAAGGGTAAGCAAATGCTGCTTGGGGAAGTGCGATGTCGCTGGTGAGGAAAAATCCTGCCGCTGCGATCGCAATTAAGGCAGTTTTCGCGATCGTCCTGGCACTGCGGCGAAACATCGCAGATAAATTAATTTGTGGCATCAGAGTATTCAATCTCAAAGGTCTAACAATTTAGTCATTGGTCATTGGTCATTGGTCATTGGTCATTGGTCATTGGTCATTGGTCATTGGTCATTGGTCATTGGTCA
>NZ_JAUBWA010000044.1:0-50605 GCF_036702825.1 Microcoleus sp. A003_D6
ATAGACCTCTTGCAAAAATAATTAGGACGGGCTCTCCGGCCCATCCCACAAGAGTTATTTTTTCTTGTGGGATGGGCAAGATGCCCATCCCATCAATTGATGAAAAGGATTTTTGTAAGAGGTCTAATATATTGCTTTTATCTCAAACAACCAGCTCGATCGACATTCCATCAATCTAAAATCTAAAATCTAAAATAATATTATGAGATCGATCGACGAAATCAACGATAAAATCAGCCAGGGCAAAGCCACAGTCTGGACAATCGAAGAACTCAAAACAAGAGTTCAAGAAACCAGCATTACCCAAGCCGCCAAAGAAGTCGATGTGATTACCACAGGCACCTTCGAGCCCATGGAATCCTCCGGTGCAATCATCAACCTCGGCCATACCGACCCGCCGATAAAAATCCGCCAGTGCTGGCTAGACGGCGTTTTAGCCTACTCCGGCTTCGGGGCAGTAGACCTGTACCTGGGAGCCACCCAAGTAGCCGAAGACGGCGAAGAATCCCGCGATCGGGGCGGCGGACACGTCATCGAAGACTTAATAGCCGGCAAACCCGTGCAGTTGCGGGCCTTGGGGCAAGTAACAGACTGCTACCCCCGCGCCTCCTTTGAAACCACGATTACCCGCGATACCATCAACCAGTTTTATTTATTCAATCCCCGGAACGCATATCAAAACTTTATTGTGGGAGTCAACGGGGGCGATCGCCCGCTGTTCACCTACCTCGGCCCCCTGCAACCGAACCTCGGCAACGCAGTCTATTCGAGCCTGGGAGCCATGTCTCCCCTGCTAAACGACCCCGACCTCCAACTCATCGGCATCGGCACCCGCATCTTCCTAGGAGGCGCTCAGGGCTACATTACCTGGGAAGGAACCCAGCACTTCCCTCTGCAAAAACGCCAGCCCAACCGCACCCCCGTCGGCCCGGCCGCCACCCTCGCACTCATCGGCGACGCCAAACAGATGAACTCGAAATGGGTGCGCGGCTGCTACTTCAAAAACTACGGCCCATCCCTGATGCTGGGAGTCGGCATCCCCTTTCCCGTCTTAAACGAAACAGTCGTCGCCAACTGTGCAGTATCAGACAAAAAAATAGTAGCGCCGGTGGTAGATTTCTCTATCCCCCGGCGCGTTCGTCCTACCTTCGGTTTAGTCAGCTATGCCCAATTAAAAACAGGTCGTATTTTGATAGAGGGCAAACCAGTGCGGGCCGCCCCCCTTGCGAGTATGTTTCTGTCCCGGCAAGTAGCATTGGAATTGAAGCAGCAAATTGAAGCGGGTCAATTTACCCTCACGGCCCCAGTTGCTCCCCTACCCACCGATCGAGTATTTCTCCCGCAAGATTTGTGGGGTGCCCAAGTGAGGCTCGAATAAAGGATTTTAGATTTACGATTTGGGGATTTTAGATTATTTCGCGATCGCACTAATCTAAAATCGCCCAATCGTAAATCGCTCTATTGCTCGATCGGCTTAGGCTTCTTGACCGGCTTAGGAAGAGGTTCCTTCGGGACAGGCGGTGGTGCTGCTGCTGCGGACTTGATGGTAGGACGCCCTACAGGAGTACCATCACCGCTGGGCTTAGGAGTAAAGGGACGCTTCCCTCCCCCTCCTTTGAAGCCACCGGGCGGCTTGCTTCCGGGGGGGAATTTCCGCTTTTTGATCGGCAGGGCGCCAATATTATTAGCCTGCTCAATCATCAGACTTTCAGCTTGCAATTTGACGTGGAAATCCCAAAAAAACCCGATCGCCTTTGTGCCTAAATCTCCCTTGAGTTTCAGCTTAAAAAACTTCATCTTGTCATCATTCTTGCGGGGAGCTTGCTTGATTTTGACGATGACATACTTTTCTTTTTCTTCATCTTGGGCTTGTTGATAAATCACCTCGCCTCGAATCGAAAAATAGCCATCTTCAACATCAGGTTCCGAGGGCGGCAAAGATGCGATCGATGCTTCGGCGCTAGTCTCAATCTCCGCTGCTTCCTGATTTTCCTCATCAGAGGACGGTTCGGGAGCTTTCTTGAGCGTTTCCGGCTCCCAAACTCCCATAATCTGCGCGTGCAAGTTGCCGTCTTCTTGCCTGGTGCGGGGATAGACCACCCACAGGTGTTCTTGTTCCAGATCCAGGTGATTTTTGACTAAACTCATGACTCTACCCAGCAAAACTGCGTCGATGGCAGTTCCGTCGGCAGCTATCAGCATACCCCGGGTGAATTGCTCTTCTGATTGGGTGTAGCGGCCCCGCACCAAACCAACAGCTCGGTACTGTCTGGGTTCGCTGGGGGGAGGAATGGGATGTTGGCGCATGACGGAGGGTATGTCCTCGGCCGCCTGATTTTCGCTTTGAGCAGCAGGCTCGGGGGTTGCCGGCGGTGCGACTGCGATCGCTGGAGTATCGCTGGCCCCGGTCGCAGGCGCTGCTTGCTCCGAGGGTGCAGGAGCATTGCTGGGCGGGTCTTTTGGCTTTGTTTTGTCCTTATCGAGGGCAGAACTGTAGCGGGGTCGTTGCAGCGAGTCCTTTGGCGCTGGGGCGTCCGTTGGCGCTGGTGGTCGATCTTGGTCAACAGGTGCAGCCAACGCCGAAGGTACCGGACTTTCGTCTGGCGTCTCGGGAACGGAGGCTGTAGCTGCGGGCTGATTGACGGCCGGCTCGCTCGGCTGAGCCTTGCGAGTTGAAGTAGATTTGGGCGATTTGGAAGAGCGGTTTGGAGAGGGGTTCATAAAAAACTCCTTGCAGCGGAGACACATCCCTTGAGGGAAATTAGGAATAAACTGAAGAAACTGCTTTCAAAACTACTAGCACCAGACAGGCGGGCTTGCGCCGGAAAGTTTGGTTTTGACCCGTCAACGCCAACTTTCAACGGTACGAGTGAGCCCGGGGATCGCTGGCTGCTAAAATCCTTGCTGGCAAGGATTTTTAGAGTTTTTGAACCCAAGGCTTTGGTCGATATCGCCCGAAAGCTGGCGTTGCTGGCTAATAGCATTTAGGATATTCAGCCTGCCTATTTTACTTAATCCAATTACCTAACGGGCCGATCCGCCATCTTTTCGGTAATTTTTAGCTGAACCAAACTAAATTGGACAGAAGTCCCAGTCCTTGGGGCTGTGGGTCTTTGTGTCCAAAATTGTTTAGCTAGCGTGGAGTTGTGGGTCTGTTACCATATTAGCTGCAAGCAAAAGACTGGTTTGTCAATTGGGACTTTGAAGTTAAGAACTTTTATGGTTGCATGGATCTAGTTAAATGGCAGAGGCCCCCTGGCGATGCGTTAATTCTTAGAAAATAGTAGATTTTAAGTTGGGATAGTTGAATTATGGAAAAAGCAAACAAGCGTCGCGGGTTGATTACTGTGGTGGTGGTGCTTTCGCTCATCGCTTTTTTGGGATTTTCTTTGGTTCCAATTTTGGACAGTATTCTCAAGGCCAGCCAAGTGCAAAGTCGATCGACTCCAACGCCTACTCAGACGGCGCAGTCTGGGGATAAGCAATCAGAGTTGCTGCAAGCTCAGGCTAAGGGGTACGAATTGGTTTTGCAGCGGGAACCTGATAATGTAACGGCTCTGCGGGGACTTTTGCAGGTGCGGCTGGAGTTGATCGGACAAGGAGTGGGGAGCATTAAGGATGTGGTGTCTCCTTTGGAAAAGTTGGCTTCGCTGAATCCTGAAACTACTGAATACGGGATTTTGCTGGCTCAGGCGAAGGAACGCACGGGCGATCGCGAAGGAGCTGCTCAGGCTTACAGGTCAATTTTAGCGTCTAAGCCTGGGGAAATTAAGGCTTTGCAGGGGTTGGTGAATTTGCTGTTGGTGCAGCAGCGGCCCGAAGCTGCGATCGGACTGCTGCAAGATACGCTGAAGGCGGCTCCGGCTGCAAATCAGGCGAAACCGGAAAGTGTTGATGTAACTTCAGTGCAGTTGATTTTGGGGCAGGTTTATGCTGTGCAGAAGCGGTTTGAGGAGGCGATCGCGATTTACGACGAATCGGCTAAGAATAATCCGAAAGATTTTCGCCCGACTTTAGCTCATGCGATCGTGCTGAAGGAACAGGGTAAAACAGATGAAGCAAAAACGCTGTTCGATCGAGCTACTGAGTTAGCTCCTCCTAACTATAAAGACCAAATTAATCAGTTAGCTAGCGGCACTCCTTCGCCTTCTCCTGCGGCTGCGACGACTCCCGAACCGGCTGCTTCTCCTAGTCCTGAAGGTGCGCTACCGAAACCTTAAGGAAAGTTTTGAGTGAAAGACTTTTGAGTTTTAAGTGAAATAGTTTTAAGTAAAAACTTGATACTTAAAACTCAAAACTACTCGCTTTCTTCCTAATTACGCAGGACTTACGAAAAGAAACCCGGTTTCTACGATAAATCTTGGTTGAGCGACGAGGGATACATGAAGAAACCGGGTTTCTCAGCCCTCGCGCGGAGCGTCCTGTTACCGATTACCAATTACTAATTACCGATTAGATAAAACCTCGGAGGGAATTATGACTACTAGCGTTAACCGCGTTGTTCTACCTCCTGCTTTTCCAGACCACACTCAATTACCAGAGTCGGATGGTACTTTTGTGAAAAATTTTCAGGAGCATCCGCAGAGCTTAATTTTAACTGATTCGCTCGGTCAGATTTTGCAGCAGCGGCATCCTGACGGACAATATGCGATCGGTCAAGACTGCGGCATTTACTGGCGAGAAACTGAACCGCCAGAAAAAGGTGCAGAAGCTCCTGATTGGTTTTATGTTCCCAATGTACCTCCTAATTTAGACGGTCAAATTCGGCGTTCCTACGTGCTGTGGCGGGAACACATAGCACCGTTAATTGCGTTGGAATTTGCGAGCGGGAACGGGGATGAAAAGCGCGATCGTACTCCTTTATCGCGCACCGATGAAGGGCTGTTAACGAAACCGGGAAAGTTTTGGGTTTACGAACAGGTGATGCGAATTCCCTATTATGGCATCTACGAAATTAACAGCGGCAGATTAGAAGTTTATCGGTTAATTGACGGGTATTATCGGCTGTTAGAACTTAACGAGCGGGGTCATTTTGCGATCGTACTTTTAGGCGTAGAATTGGGACTTTGGCAAGGAAGTTATCAAAATCAAGAGATGCTGTGGCTGCGCTGGTGGGATGAGGAAGGTAATTTGCTATTGATTGGCGATGAAAGGGCAGAATTGGAGAGAGAGATTGCGAGGGAACAGCGGGAAAGGGCAGACAGTGCAGAACAAGCGCGACAGCAAGCTGAACAAGCACGACAAGCTGAATTTCAAGCAAGAAGGGCTGCAATTCCCCGGTTGTTGGGAATGGGTTTGAGTGCCGAACAGGTGGCGGAGGCGTTAAGTTTATCTGTGGAGGAAGTTACGGAGAATGCTGGAGAGTGAGATAGCGGGAGAGAATTGGGGAAAAGGGCGATCAATCTTAATAGACTTCATCATGAGAACCCATTTTGAGCAATAAAATAGCTTCCTCCTCATCTTCTGGATCGGTCACAAACTCAAATAAAATCCGATAATCATAATCTATTGAACACGACCAGATACCCGATAAATCTCCTGTCAGTTTGTGAGTTCGCAAGCTGGGGTTAAAGCAGTCTTCAGACAAAAGTTCAAGCGTAGCTTCAATTAAAAGGCGAAGCTGAGGATTTTTACGAACTAACTTTTTGAAAGTACGAATAGATTTTGGAGTCCAACCAATTTTCATCAATCATCCAACTCCGCCATAAAATCGGCTACCGACCCAAATTTAACATTGCCCTCAGCATACTCTTGACGAACTTCTGCCACTTCCTTGAGTAATTCATTTCGTCGCTGTTGTCGCAGACGATTCTGAAGAATATCGAGAAGCATGGCTTGATCTTCTAGTGATAAAACTTCTACAGCTTCAAGAGCTTGCTGGAATTGAGATGTCTGTGTCGTTTTACTCATATGTTGTTTTTAGCTACTTAGAATCACGTTGGGAGAAGCAATCACCAGCGCCACATCCTCGCGTGTTGCTCCGATTGCTAACAAAGTTCTTACCATCAAATCAAGAGAAACAGACGGATCGCCAGCTTCAATTTTAGCTACCCGTGACTGACTTGACTTGATTTTCTTAGCTAAACTCTCTTGAGAAAGGTTTTGACTGATCCGAAGCTGCTTCAAGCGTTTACTCAGAGACAGCTTCATCTCAATAAAAGCAACTTCTTCGACCGAAAGTTCCAGAAAGTCGGCGGCATCTCCCACGCGCCAACCTGCTGCTTCTAAACGTTGACGTTTAATGGCATCCATTGTAAATTTTACCTCATTTAATTATGTAAATTTGGCGTTGCTGATTGACGGCATGAATTAAGTTCTACCCAAAAGCTCAAGGACTAAGGTATGTAGTTGCGCTTCAGCGCTCTTTGGTTGGGTATATAAAAGAGCGCTGTGTTGCTGATTGACGGTAGGAATTAAGTTCTACCCAAAAGCTCAAGGACTAAGGTATGTAGTTGCGCTTCAGCGCTCTTTGGTTGGGTATATAAAAGAGCGCTGCGTTGCTGATTGACGGTAGGAATTAAGTTCTACCCAAAAGCTCAACTACCCAAAAAGTCTGTGTTTTGCTCAAGCGTAAAAATGTGAATTCATACTCAAGTTCAGCAACGCCATGTAAATTTCACAGAAATCGGCTAACAAAAACAAAAACCAGTCACTTCAGCTAGGGGACTATTCCCAGAAACCCGGTTGCGCCACAAAGAGTGCAAGTCCTAAAAAATTGAATACGGTTCAGTTAACAGTGTTTGTTTCCGGAGAGCCCCTCGCATCCCCTCTTCAGAAGGGGGACGAAAGAGAATACTCTTGTTCCCCCCTTTTTTAGGGAGTAGGAGGGTTCTTCCTGCGGGCGGCTCAGTCTTAACTGAACCGCATTACTGAAAATTTAGGTTCCTCCTGAGATTTTATCGTACGAGCTCAGTCGTCTCTGACACTTTTCAATTACGGGGTTAGGCGTTCTCTGAGTGTTTTTTTTAAACACATCTGCGATGACAATAGCATCGAAGTCTATTCGGTAAATAATTCGCCACTGTTTATCGGCTTTACTATCACCGATCCGCAATTCGTGGCAGTGAGGGCCGATGCTTGGCATAGGTCGAGAATCAGGCATCGGTAAAATTTCTCCATTTTGTAACCTCCTTAATAACATCCCTGCCCCACTTCGCGCTGAGTTTGAAAAAGGGGGAGTTTTTACTTCGCCACTCAACCAAACAAGATTTTTATTCTCGCCTTGGGATTCCATAAGTTAACCACTGTATAGTCATAGAGCATCGATTTAGGGTTATGTCATATCTGATATAATTATAGCAACCCCTAACTAAAAGTGGTACAAGACACCAATGATTGCAGAATTTCTTCTCAATTCGTAAGGTGCGCACCGCAAGCCCAGACCTGTCAAGGTGTCTGCTGAGCCTGGAGAAAATCACCTCAAACCCTTGAAATCTAGAAAGCTGCGCTCGTTAAATCTGCTTTTTTTACCAAAAAACTAGGTGGATTGCCTCCAAACGGGCCAGTAGGATGAGGTAAATAAGTCGTAGCAAAGCGGGCCGTAAGCGATCGCGCCAATATGCTAAGAAGGCAATACGCACCTACAAACTATGAGATTTCAAGTGTTTTAGAGACTTTGAACCAAGCTCGATAGACACCCCAGACAGGACTGGCATCGCAAGCCCTGTCAATATGGTCAAAAAGTCCCTCAAACATCTTGACAGGGCTGGGTGCGCAGTGCGCACCTGTCTCCTCAAGTTTCAGCGCCTTGATTCTGAACACAAACTCCGAAAAGTAAGTAGGGTGCGTCAGCCATTTGGTAATCATGTAAAAAACAAAATTTATTGATGGCTGACGCACCCTACAGATTAATACTTTCGTTCCTGCGGCTCAAACATCGTAATCGCTACGGGCATATAAGCTAAATCAATCCCCGCAGGCGAATAATAAGCCAGGGTATGCTTCAAGAACTTCTCATCATCCCGCTCGGTAAAATCTTCCCGCGAATGAGCTCCCCGACTTTCCTGCCGGTTCAAAGCCGAAGTTAAAATCATTTTTCCGACAATTATTAAACTCCGCAACTCCAAAGCTTCCACAATTTCCGTATTCCACAACTTGCCTTTATCGTCTAAGTAAACCTCCTCATATTGTCGCTCTAAATCCTCCAATTTCTTTAAACCTTCCTGCATCAAATCGGCGCTACGAAATACGCCACAATACTCAGTCATAGTATCTTGATACTGCTGCCGCACTTGATTAATTCGGTATTTTCCGGGACGCTCTACAAGTGCTTGAATTTGCTCTTTTGCTTCCGCAATATAACGCTGTTCGTCCACTGTTGGAAGCTTGCGGTTTTGCACGAATTGTGCTATGGTTGCGCCAGTCACTTTGCCGTAAACGACGCATTCTAAAAGCGAATTGCTGCCCAAACGGTTCGCGCCGTGAACTGACACGCAAGCTGCTTCGCCGGCTGCAAAGAAACCGTCTACCAAACTGTCAGGACTGCTGCGAACTTGCCCGCTAACATTAGTAGGAATTCCCCCCATTGAATAGTGAACGGTAGGGCGCACGGGCATCGGCTGATTTACGGCATCAATGCCTAACAAACGGTGGGCTTCTTCCCAAGCAAAAGGAATTTTGCTCATGATTTTTTCGCGTCCCATGTGCCGCAAATCGAGGTAGATAAAGGGGCCGCCGGCACTACCATCAACATTAATTCCTCGGCCGGCGCGAATTTCTATGGAAATCGATCGCGATGTAATATCCCTGGGCGCTAATTCCATCCGCGACGGGGCATAATTGGCCATAAATCGATCGCCCTCTGAATTAATCAAATAAGCGCCTTCGCCCCGCACAGCCTCCGAAATCAACACTCCCACAGGATACAAACCAGTCGGGTGAAACTGCACGAATTCCATATCTTCCAGCGGCAATCCCGCCATAGCAGTCATCGCCAAACCGTCTCCAGTTGAGGCGTAATCGTTCGAGGTCGTGTTGTAAACCCGACCGTAACCCCCCGTAGCAAACATTACCGCCTTAGCCCGCACAACCTCAATTTGACCGTCTAGCAGGCGGTACATAACTACGCCCTTGGCTTGGCCTGATTCCAAAATCAGGCGGGTGACGTACCACTCCTCATAGATGTGAACTCCGTAACGGCGCAGATTGTTGACCAATTCGTGCAGGATGGCGTGACCGGTTTTGTCGGCGGCGTAGCAGGTGCGGCGGTGGGAATGTCCGCCGAAAGCGCGCTGGGCAATTCTGCCGTCTGGGAGGCGGGAGAAGAGGACTCCCATGTGTTCTAAATCGATGACTACACCGGGTGCTTCGCGGGTGAGGATTTCTACCGCGTCTTGGTCGGCTAAATAGTCTGAACCTTTTACTGTGTCGAAGGCGTGGGCTTTCCAACTGTCTTCGGGATCGACATTCTGCAAGCTGGATGCCATGCCGCCTTGGGCTGCGACAGAGTGCGATCGAATCGGGTGAGTTTTGGCAACAACAGCTACCTTTAAACTGGGGTCAGTCCGAGCAATTTCTACTGCGGCGCGGCAACCTGCTAAACCGCCGCCTACAATGATTACGTCGTGTTCTAGCATTTTTTTGAATTATTTTGAGTGTTCTCCTTTACATATATTGATACATAAAAAAAGTCCTCACCCAAAGGTAAGGAAGTTTTTAACTTTTGATTTTTAGTTCTAAATTGAATTGAAAATCTCAAAGTGTACTAGCCGACGGTTTCGACAGACTGCTGATTGGACTGATTTCCCGTTGCAGAAGGTTGATCTTGGCTGGCGGGGTCTACGGAAAGCACTTGAATGTTATTTAGCAAAGTTGTAACGAAAGCAAACAGCAAGAAGGGCAAAGACAGCACTAAAATCAAGCCGACAGTAGCCAAGGCGTAGATTTGGCGGGCGCTGCTCCACAGAGCGAGTGCCGACGCTAGACTTAGGAAGATGACTATCAGCCAAACAATGATTTGACCGTAAATGTCGCCAAAGGTGAGGGTACATTTAAGGCGATAGTTGTGGATGTTATTCATTTGATGCCTCGCGAGATTGCTATTACGACTTGTCCAAAAATACTTTGACAGTGCGTCAATGTTTCACTGTAAATTCCTAAGTTTAGCTGCATAAACCTCGTTTTAGGGCTGTTTTAAACATTTTTATAGAAGTTTGCAACAACACTTTATGAATTTTTGTTTCTGACTGGGAAATTTTGCCGAAACAAGACTTATGCACTCCGACAAAGAAACCGGGTTTTTTACTGTTTTGGCGGGCTGTAACCCGTCTTTTCGCAAAAAACCCGGTTTCTGGCAACTCCTGCGTCCAGGATTGTGAAACAAAGGCACAAGGGGAAAGTATACTTTTTGGCTGAGCCCCGACTTGGTAAAGTAATGTTAAGCTGCATGGGGATGGAATCAACCTTTATAGCGTCGCACCTGTCTTTTCGCCCATGTCTTCAGAGAGCACATTGCTGATTTCGCGCTGTTTCCTGGCTGGTCTGGGAACGCAGATGTTTGTGCACCGCGAAGACCGGATTCCCCAAGAGAGTCCGGTGCTGGTGGTGAGCAATCACCGCAGTTTCTTAGATCCTGTGCTGCTGACGGCGGCTTTGGGTCGATCGATCCGCTTTGCTTGTCATCACTACATGGGTCAAGTCCCGCTGATTCGGGAAGTTGTCACTACTTTTGGCGCTTTCCCCTTGGAAGCACCGGAGCAACGACAGCAACATTTTTTCTCTCAAGCGACGGCGCTGCTGCAAAGTGGGGAGATGGTGGGGGTGTTTCCAGAGGGTGCAGAACCGATGGTGAATTTTACTAAGCCTAATACTGTGGGGAAGTTTCAGCGGGGATTTGCTCATTTGGCTTTGCGGGCTCCGGTGCGGGATTTGGCGGTTTTGCCGGTGGCGATTGGTTCGATGGAAGAACAGTCGGTGCGATCGGGTGTACCGCTCAAGTTGTTGAGCTTGTTCGATCCTTCGGAACCGCTGTTCGATCGAGCTGGGTGGCATCCTGTGATAATTTATCAGCGAGTGAATGTTTTAATCGGTCGCCCTTACTGGATTACTGTCGATCGACAGCAGCAATATCGAGGCAAAAAAGCCAAAGCAGTTGTTGCTGAACTCACAGATCACTGTCAGGGGGAAATTGCAGAATTACTCCAACGAGGTTGTTTGTAAGTTTGTTGACTGTTGACTGTTGGCTGTTGACTGTTGGCTGGTCTCAGATTTCCAATCTAAAATCTAAAATCTAAAATCTAAAATCGATTGACTTTAATCATGCCAAATGCTAGCAACAAGGTTCGTTTTCTAACCCCGAAACCGCCGATCGCCGATCGCCCTTTATTTGTATTTCTGCCCGGTATGGATGGCAGCGGTTTGCTACTGCGGCCGCAAATTTCTAAATTAGCAAATGATTTCGACATTCGCTGCTTAACTTTACCGGCTGACGACATGGCCAGTTGGGATGTACTGGTTAGGGAAACAATTGCCTTAATTGAAGCAGAAAAGCAAAGTGGAAAGCAGCAGCGGCCGGTTTATCTGTGCGGCGAGTCATTTGGGGGCTGTTTAGCGATGAAAATTGTTTTAGAAGCTCCCCAATTGTGCGATCGGTTAATTTTAGTCAATCCAGCTTCTTCATTCCGACAGCAGCCTTGGGTGCAGTGGGGTTCCCACTTGACTCAGTGGCTACCCGCCAACCTTTATCCGCTGTCGGTAATCGGTCTTTTGCCGATATTAGCATCGTTAGGAAAGATTGCGCGCGACGACCGCCGCGCTTTGCTAGAAGCGATGCAAGCGGTACCGCAAAACACTTCTGTGTGGAGATTGGCGTTAGTGCGATCGTTTAATGTTGACGAAAATCAGTTGCGCGGCATCAAACAGCCGACGCTAGTAATTGCTAGCGGTGCCGATCGGCTGCTGCCTTCTATAGCAGAAGCGAAGCTGTTAGTCAAGGTAATTCCCAATGCTGAAATGGTGATGCTGGCTAACAGCGGTCATGCTTGTTTGTTAGAAGTAGATGTTGACCTTTTCGCGATTATGCAAGCTCGCAATTTTTTGACCAAATCCGAAGAAAATCTGGCATTAGTCAGCAGTCATTAGTTATTAGTCAATAGTCATTAGTCATCAGTCAATAGTCATTAGCTATGACTTCTCACTTCTGAGTCAGTCGGGGCAAAATTAGAGATTGGGAGAGGGATAAAGTTTATATTCTAATTAACCTGCCCTCACACTGATTAGTAAGTGCCGGAAGACAAGCCACTAAGGACTAATAACTAATGACTGATGACTAATGACTAATTAAGATTCAGCCATTTTTGAGCGTTAAGCCGCTGGACGACACCAAACACCATGAGGTCTAGAGTCACCTTGCGCTCGTCTATCAAAAAAGGCTCTAAAGTGCTGGTTTTGGTATTATTTTCAGCGCAGGAAAAAGCCCTTTGACTTTGAATATTTTCTTGAGGAAAATACAGGTTAAATTGGCGCTGACCTTCTTGGAATTTCCCAATTACCTGCCAGCAATCCCCAGCGGAACTCATGCCCGCAACGGGGAGTTTTTGCTTTGCCAAACTCACCTCTAAATCCTTAACACCCTGCTTAGTCAAAGCAGTTTGCAAGGCGGGCAAATAATCTTGTTGCATAAATTCAGCAAACGGCTTGTCTTCAACAGCGGGTGCTTTTTCCTTTTTAGCTTTAGCTGGGGGCTTGTCGCCGTCGGCCTTGGCTGCTGGCTTTTTAGCAGCCGCCGGAGGTTTGTCAGTGCTGGGTAAGTCGGTTGTCTCGGGTGCGTCGGAACTTGGGGCGTTGTCGATCGCAGCAGTGGGAGTTTCCGATTCTCCAGCGGTAGGATTTTTCGGTTCTTTTTTGGCTGCGGGCTTTTTAGCAGCCGCCGGAGGCTGGTCAGCGCTGGGTAAGTCGGTTGTCTCGGGTGCGTCGGAACTTGGGGCGTTGTCGATCGCAGCAGTGGGAGTTTCCGATTCGCCAGCGGTAGGATTTTGCGGTTCTTCTGACATTAACACTTCCTTTTAAAATTGATGAGTAGAGGAGTCAGTAGTCATTAGTCAGCAGTCGTGCCGTCTCAAGCTCTCTCTTCGGGACGATCGGAGGCTCTGACTAATAACTAATGACTAATGACTAATGACTATTCTAAATCTCAGCGACAGCTCGTTCAATCAAACGGCGGGCGAGAGTTTGAACACCGGTGTGTTCGTAGTAGTTGGTACTTATGTCGAGGAATGCGCCCACGTAGTCCACCTTGTCAGCAGAAATTTCCACAAAATTCTGCAAGTGGCCGAGTACGTTTTGAGGAGTCAAACCTCGATCGCTGACAAAAGAGCTCATCCAGCCAGAAACCGAGTTAAAGCTTTCGCCGATGAAGCCGAGTTTGCCTGCGGGAGAGCCCCCTGGAATCTGGTCGCCGATCGATTTAAACGCCTGATTATCTTGCAAATCGCTGGGAGAGAGCTTTTGAATCCAGGACTGAGTAGCGAGGATAAAGTCTGGGCCCAGGGGAATCAAACCGTCGAAACAAACCAAAGCAGCCATCCGCATCAGGGATTCGCCGCCGTAGTCGCCCAAAGCCCCGGCAAAATCGCCGATGCTGTCGCCCGGAAGGCCGTTGATTTGGCAAAAAGCGAGCAACTCAGTGACTAATTTCAAAGAAAGGTCGATCGTTTGAGCTTTTTCAGCCTTGGGAGTGATCTTGCCGAGGAACGACAAAAACGAGACATTTTCCGCAACCTTATTAGCGAGGGCGGCACTGCCCAAAGCCTTGTCGGCGCTGTCAATAGTTTGGTAAAGCCACAGAGCGCGCTGATAGCCCTGAGACTTATCGTTGTAGAGGTAGATGGCGCGATCGCCAATTTGCTGGATCAGTTCTTCGTCAGTTTCGCCAGTAACGGTGCGAATGGTATTTTCAAAGCCCACTAAATTGTTCCACTCGCCGGGAACCACAAAGTCAAGCGCTCGCAGGGCTTTGACAGTCATGTTGTCTTTAGGCAGGTTATCGACTAATTCAAAGACTGTTTTGCTCACAAAAAACTCCTTTTGCTAGAACGGGAATCAAAGCTATTACTTTTGGCAGATGGCAAAAACTTCACAGTCTCATTGTGGCAGACTTAGTTGTCCTAGCACCAGACAGGAGTCGGGCGCGGAGTTTGACAAGAGACATTGCTACTTGACGCTGGCGAGGCCGCCGAGGTTAAATTTTGACAGCCAAGCTTCGCGATCGCTAGCGGTAAAAGAGGCATCGCGGGATTGAACTTTCACCTGATAGCGATTTGCCACTAAAACAGCAGTGATATTAGTACCCTGATTAACGGCGGGATAGCCGCCGATTTGCTTGGTACTTTGCTGGAATTTTGCACCTGCGGTCGGGTTGCCGGCGATGTCGTTAATCGAGAGCATCGCGACATTTTTACCGCCTTTGTTGAGCTTAGCTTCAGCAAAACCGGATTTTTCTTGAGCGAAGACGCGATCGAATCCACCGCCAGAAGACGGGAAGTATTTATTTAACTTGCCACCTGCGACTGCCTTCTTGGGCAGGTTTTGATTTTGAGCAGTTGATTTGTCAGCAGTTGTCTGCTGGGCGTTACCAGGTTTTTGGGTGCTTTCCTGCTGGGCTTTGTCCCAGCGAGAGGGCGCCTGAGTTTGACCGCAAGCGGTGACTAACAAGAGTACCGAGATCAGGAATGGAGCTAAGATTTTGCGCGCGGAGGGAAATGGCATCGCTGTCTCCTTAAGATAGTTTCCTTGACACTCCCCAACCTAAAGGTGTGGGGATTCTTAATTCAGCGACTGACCTTTAAGTGCTACGTCCTTGCGGCAATACTCAAACTTTTTAACCGTAGGAATCCTACCAATTAACGAGCCTGATTCGCAGTCACCAAGCGAGAGTCTATCTTCAAAAGCTTACTAGGATATTGACCTAGAGTTCGGGTATGCCCTACCCTACCTAACAAAAATGAATTGTTTGTTTTTCTGGTTGTGAGGCTGTATTAAGCCCCTGGCTGTTTTTAGAGTTTTCGCCGCTCTTTGTCCCCCGGTTTACGCCTAAAAGTGTGTCTGAGTAACCGTTTCACGAGGGCGTTGCGAGTTTAACCTTGACTATTCTAATATACCACAAAAACCAACATTTTCGTGTTCTTTGAAAAAGGATTTAACAAATTAAAGCCGTCCTAGAATGACGGGGTTTTAAACCCAATTTTATGATAACAATTGTGATTGTGGCTCAGGAATTGGCAATTTGTCTTGTACGAGCGGATGATTTGTGCTGCGGGAAAAAATCTTTGTAAAAAAAATCCTCTGCCCGCACGGCAGAGGATTTTTCGCGATCGCGAACTTAGATGGAAGAAGACAGAAGGATTGCTCCACACAGTCAAGTCTGTGGGTTGGGGTAAAGAAATTAAATTTTCTAATTACCAGCAATCCCAAAACAATTTTTTCTGATTTTCCCTAGATTTATGAGAGAGGTTTCAGAACATTTGTCTGTCTGTCTTCCAACTTAGGTCTTGCTGTGCGCGTACAGATCAGGCGTCGCTTTCAATGTGAATAAACAACAAACCCATTACCACAACCGGCATCAGCCAGCAAACGACCGGAATCAAAATCCAAGGCAAGAAAGAAGCAGCGTAGGAACCTGTCATATCAAATTCTCCAAACTAAAGTTAGTGTGTTCCAACAGGGATATTTGGGAGTGGAGTCTAATTGTTGACTAAACCCCGGAAAATGGCATCAACGCCCTTAAAGTTTTCGAGTAAGAAGTAGGCAGCAAAGACGCCGCTCATCCCGCCAATGAAGAAACCAGCGGTAAGCTGACTCCAGCCTTCAGCATTTCTGAGGGAATCGGGGGTCATCGGATTAGCGCTAGGGTAGCTGGTATTGTCTTGTTTGAAAGAGACCAAACCGTAGGCAGACATACCTAGTGTGCCGAGTAGAACTAAGACGAGGGCTGTAATTAGTCCGCCGAGATTAGCTGCTTCTGGATAATCCCGCAGGGGGCCGAAGACGATTTCGGGGCCGACGAGGAAATAACCGTGTGCCAAACCAATTTCTAGACCTCGAACAAGGGGCGAGAGTCCTTTGCGGTAGGCGGGTAAGTTCCCAATAAATGCTTTTGTGAAATCAGAAGCACTGATGGGGGTGGCTAGATGACCCGTGAAGGGGTCGCCGTTAAAGGGTTTAATAAGCTCTGCATCTCTGGGATCGGCCATATTCTGTTTGTCCTCGCAGTTTAAAAAGTTGAGGCGTTCAAGTCATATTTTACGCAGGGACGTGTTTCCTATTTACATAATTAACGGCGAGCTTTAGAAAAGTTCACTATTCTTTAGTTTTTGGAAGAATTTTTCTTTTGCCTCTTATACCAGAAAGCGAGTCGATCGGGCGACACTCCCAGGAAATAAGCGATGATTACTATTTGATTGATGGCGGTGGTTTGGATGACCCCAAGCTGCTGCCAGCGACGGGCGGAGGTCAGGACGGGCTGGGGTACTATTTCAATGCGGCCTTGTTTTTTCAACCGGCGCACGAATTCAAAGTCTTCCATGAGGGGCAAGTCGGGAAAACCGCCGATTTTGTCAAAGGTAGCTGCATTGAGGAAAATGGCTTGATCGCCGTAGGGTATTTGCAGAAAGTTCGATCGCCAGTTTACCCCTGTTTCTACCAGTCGGAGGCTGAGACTGCGGGCGTCAATCTTGAGTTCAAAGGCCCCCGCTACCGTACACGGGTTAGCTAGTGTCCGACGCGCGCAAGAGTCGTACCCGCGAGGCAAAAGAGTGTCTGCGTGGAGGAACAGCAATATATCTCCTGTAGCGACAGTGGCACCTGCATTCATTTGGGTGCCGCGGCCTGGGGCGGTGCAGATAACTCGGATGCCCAAAGATTTTGCTATATCTGGTGTACCGTCGCTGCTGCCGCCGTCGGCGACAATTATTTCAACATTTTTGCCCTCAAGGGCGGTGGAGATGACTGGGGCAATTGTAGGTGCTTCGTTTAAGACTGGAATGATAATGGAAATTTTGAGATTGGGATTTTCTGGCGGCATACAGAATTAAGCACCCCGAGAGAGAGGGCGGGTTTTGTACAAAGCTTATCTGCGATCGGCCAATTTCTTGCGCCGAGTCCGCTCTTAGATTCAGCATTATTAACTGGGAGGGCGGGTTTGGTACAACGCTCATCTGTTATTTGCTAATTTCTGGCTTTTTCAGGTGCCTACATTGGGCATTTATCTGAGAGGACGGATTTGGTACAAATCTTATCTGTTATTATTGCTATTTTTTGGCTTTTTCCCGCGCTCGGGAGTATTCTCCCAAGCGCGGTCTAACCACTACTGATATTCAGCATTTGGTTAGACAAATACACTTACTATATTATGACTTTGTGGTTTCACAATCAAGTAGTTTTTTTATAATTATTTATGATAATTTCTAATGATTTACCTAGTTTAAATATAGCTTAGTTATTTCAATATATTAATATCTAAACCTAGGAGGTCTTCTGGTCGATCGATATCTGCAAGAGTGGGAAGATAAGCAACATTCAGGTCGAGGTTTTGGGCGATCGCCAGCGTACTAGCAAATACTTCGCTGGTTCCCCAGTTAATGCCGTCGAACAATTCCGGTATCGATCGCCGCAGCCCTATCAGATAATAACCTCCGTCTTTTGCAGGGCCCAAAACTAAATCGTGCTGGCTCAATTCCTCAAAAGCTTGTGCCATGATTTCTGCATTCAAACCAGGACAATCAGTGCCGATAATTGCAGTTTTCTCAACCCCTGAATTAAAAGACTTTTGAAACGCTGCTGTCATTCTTGCGCCCAAATCGCCGTCTATTTGATTTTGATAAATAATATCAGTTCCCAACCAGTCTTGCATCTGTTGTTGGCTGCCGCCGGCTTGGTGAATTTCTACCGATAATTGGCGGGATTTTTGAAGAGAGAGAGCGCAGGCGATCGTCCGTTGGGCCATCAAGCGGTGAAGGTTGGCAGCACCTGTTTTTCCCAGTACCGGAATTAGTCGAGTTTTGGTTGTTCCCGGTTCGGGATAGCGAGTGAAAACAATCAGTTTTTCTAAAATCATCGATTGTCCATAATTTTTAAAGAAATGACCTAATGAAGTCCTAGACGCACGCGGGGCTAAAAACCCGGTTTCTGTGGCGAGCATCCACAATTTTTCGGAGAAACCGGGTTTTTCGCGTCCATGATTACTAATTTAATCTGTGGATTTAACCCATCCTAAAATACTGTCAACTGACAACTGACAACTGTCAATTGACAACCGTTAGCTCATTTCTAGCATTCGCTGGATGGGCTGCAAGGCTGCTAGTTGAATATCTAGGGGCATGGTAATTTCGGGGGTTAGATTTTTCATAGCTAGATACAATTTTTCCAAGGTATTTAATCTCATATGCGGGCATTCGTTGCAAGCACAACTATTATTGTTGGGAGGAGCCGGGATGAAGCGTTTTTGCGGAGCTTGCTTTTGCATTTGGTGAATGATTCCCGGTTCAGTCGCGACAATAAAAGCTTGGCTAGAACTGGACTGAGAATATTTGAGCAAAGCAGTGGTGGAGCCGATATAATTAGCGTGGCGAAGCACGGGAGGTTCGCATTCTGGGTGGGCAATTATTTCGGCTTCGGGATTTTCGATTTTGAGTTGAACTATCTTTTTTTCTGAGAAGTTTTCGTGGACGATGCAAGCTCCTTGCCAGAGTTCCATGTTTCTGCCAGTTTGTTCCATGACATAGCGGCCGAGATTGCGATCGGGTGCAAAAATTATCGGCTGATTTTCGGGAATTTGGTTGACAATTTTAACAGCGTTAGAACTGGTGCAAATTATATCGCTCATTGCCTTAATTGCGGCGGTACAATTAATGTAAGAAATTACCAAATGTCCTGGTCGATCGGCTTTGAAAGCTGCAAAGGCATCGGGAGGACAACTGTCGGCGAGGGAACACCCAGCATTTAAGTCGGGCAGCAATACTAATTTGTCGGGATTGAGAATTTTTGCGGTTTCCGCCATGAAATGAACTCCGGCAAAAACTATGACATCGGCGCTGGTGTTGGCGGCTTTGCGGGCAAGTTCTAGGGAGTCGCCAATGAAGTCTGCGATGTCTTGAATATCGGAGTCTTGGTAATAGTGGGCGAGAATGACGGCGTTTAACTCTTGTTTGAGGGCGTTAATGGCTGCAAACAAGTCGTGGGGCAGTCGGGTTTGAGTAAAGTTCGGAGCAGGTGCGGTGGTAAACACAGTTAGAATATTCCGGGGAAGGTGGCGAAGAGAGCTAAAGTGTATTTTGAATTATAGTTGAATTCACCAAAAACTGCTGGCTGTTCAGTGGAGCCAATTTAAAATCTCAAATCTAAAATTGCCTGGGGGAGAGTGCAAAAATGGGTCGCTGTTTCTTATGCTGAGTAAGAAGGGGCTAGGGATCGATCGCACATGACAAATCACATGAATAAAGCTAAATCTATCAAAATTGCGGTGGTGGGGGACGTTCACGATCTGTGGGAACCTGAAGACGGCGAGGCCCTGAAGCATCTGGGCGTTGACTTGGTGCTGTTTGTGGGGGATTTTGGCAATGAGTCGGTGGATGTGGTGCGGGCGATCGCATCTTTGGACATTCCCAAAGCAGCGGTGTTTGGAAATCATGACGCTTGGTACACGGCGACAGAGTGGGGCCGCAGTCAGTGTCCTTACGATCGAACTCAAGAAAATTGGGTAAAACAGCAGTTAGATTTAATGGGGGAAGCTCACGTCGGTTACTCTAAGCGTGATTTTCCAGAATTGGGCGTAACTGTGGTGGGAAGCCGCCCGTTTACTTGGGGAGGTTCGGAGTGGAAGTACGCGGATTTTTACAGCGAGTGGTTTGGGGTGGAGAGTTTTGAAGAGTCGGCACGACTCATTGCAGCGGCTGCTGCGGAGGCGGACTGCGAAAATGTGATTTTTTTGGGTCACACTGGCCCGACGGGCTTGGGAGAGGCTCCAGAAGACCCCTGCGGGCGAGATTGGAAGCCGTTGGGAGGGGATTGGGGCGACCCGGATTTTGCGGAGGCGATCGATCGAACTCGGAGTTCTGGGAAGCACGTACCTCTGGTAACTTTTGGTCATATGCACCACAAACTGCGGCACACGAAGCAGGAGTTGCGGAAGTCGCTGGAGGTGAGTGCGGAGGGTACGGTGTATTTGAATGCGGCCAGCGTACCGCGAATTGTGGAGAGAGAGTGCTCGAAACTGCGCAATTTCTCGATCGTCCTACTGGAAAATGGAACAGTGTCGGAAGTGTCTCTGGTTTGGCTGGGGGAGGATTTTGCGGTGGAAAGAGAACAAATTCTTTACCGACGCGCTGAATCTGCGGCTATTTGTAGTTAGAGACATTTGCTGGTATGATAAAATTTATGCGCCAGGAGAGGTGGCAGAGTGGTCGAATGCGCCTGACTTGAAATCAGGTGAACCGCAAGGTTCCGTGGGTTCAAATCCCACCCTCTCCGTTTAACAATTCTCTTGTCCGTTAAGGGTTTGAGATTCTCTATTGCCTCAAGAGTTCTCTTTTCCGCTCATGTTTGGCTCACTCGTGGTATTTCCCCCAAAAAAAACACCCCCGCAGGGGTGCTGTTGCTTACCAGGTAATTTTTTTTCTAGCCAACATACTCAACTAAACCCTTCCTCATCTGCCGGGTCGCCGTAGGGGTCTTCGCTCGCCGGACTCACGTTGCCGAACATTCCAGCATCCGCTACCTCGTCGGCGGGGTCGCCGTAGGGGTCTTCGCTGGCCGGACTCACGTCGCCGAACTCTCCGTAGTCGGCGGGGTCGCCGTAGGGGTCTTCGCTGGCCGGACGCGCGTTGCCGTACTCTCCGGAATTTGAGGGATCTTCGTAATTGCCGTCAGGATCGACTTGCTCGCTGTCTGACCCGACGACCGCATCTTTTATCTTCCGGAAAAAATCGTTTACCATGATAAAGTTCCTCTTTTTTATGTGTTGAAAAATGGCTGTTTTAGATTGGGAATCCCAGATTTAATTGAAAATCACGCAACCGGCAATCTAAAATCTCAAGTGGTTAGGCTACTGGGCCGGAACAGGAGCTGTAGCTTCCGGCACGCTAGTAAGGTCTCGACCGGTTTCTTGGTTGTTGTAGCCCTGGAATTCGCGATAAGCGGCTGCCTCGGACTCCGGCACTTTAATTCCTTCTGGCGGCGGCGTTACCCAGTGAGCGCGATTCTGGGCATCGCGGTAGTAAACGCGACCGTTTTTGGAAAGGTAATGTTTTCCCTGCGGCCCCTTTTCTTGTTTATTTTTGTGCTGATTGTAGATGTAGTAAAGGGCGGCTGCTCCTGCTAAAGTAATCCCTACTTTTTGAGCATTACTCAATCCTTTTTTTGCTTCGGGCGTTGGGCTGGAGGCGCGATTAGTTTGCACTCCTCCCGCGCGAGTATCGTCAACAGGAGGCGGAGGAGCGGAACTTTGCTGGCTAGAACCGCAAGCACTCATAAACGGAAATGTCAGCAGCGTTGTCAGCAGCAGAGCCATGAAGCGCGATCTTTTGGGTTCGGGTTTGATTTTGTTCATTGCCGCTCCGAATTGTCGGGATTATAGGTAGGGTGTGTTCTGGCGAGGTTGAGGAACCTGAGCTGCTGCTAACAGTTTTTATTTTAGAGTAAATTAATTTCTCAAAGCAATTTTGACAAAAGTAGTTGCTGAGAACTTAACAGCGCAGCTACAGTATGGCGTTTCTATATTAATTATCCTCAAGTCTCTCGAAAATTTCCTCTTTCCAGGGATATAAATAAAGTTTCTTTGATTTCAGTCCGCAGGTATATGCAAATACGCCCATTCGGGTAACAATATATTTCATTTGTGGACTGCTCAAAGCAAAGTGAAGCAGGCGGAGGGGGCGATTCCGAAACTCAAAGCAGCACTGGCGAGGGGAAAGGAGGGGGGATTTATAAGTCTGGCGGTGTTTAATTGCGATGGACTGGTTCTCGGAGATGCCTGCATTTTGTTGTGAAAATTCTGGAGAGGTCGATCGCGCTCCTGTATTAATAATTAACCGCGAGAGAAAGCCGCCGAAGCTTTTCGGATATTTATGAAATTTTAAAATTTAGTTACTTTAGTTACTGTTGGATTGTCGATCGCAGCGTTATTCGCTGCGGCCAAATACATATCCGTTTTAAACCAGCTTGCACCAAGTCAAGCAACTACTCGAAACTAAACAGTGTCACGAATGCAATCTCAGCAATGCAAACCTGAAGGGAATAGAATGGCAAGGATTTAACTTGCAGAGAGCCAACATTGAAAATGCTAACTTCTCAAAAGCAAAATTGGCGAATGCCAACCTAAAAAATGCTAAGTTAAATAGAGCGAACCTGACTGGATCTGATTTGGGCTGTAGCGGCATAAGTTTCAATCTTTATTCTAATCAAAAAGAAGCAAATATGGATTTTAAAGTTAGTGCAGTCCCCGAAAATAATAACCCAAAAAATGCAGTAGTTGGTTTTAACATGAAAGCAACAGATCGAGGAACCATAATGCGTTTTAACCTGCCGGGATGCGCCGACTTAGAGAATGCTAGATTGCAGGAAACTAAAATGCCCGATGGCAACATTCATCCTTAATTGCAGCAAATACAGCAATCTGCTGTGTCCTCATTTGTCAACTTCTTTTCATTCTTTCCGCTCTCTTTTTTCTCTTTCTCTGTGTCCTCTGTGGCCTCTGCGGTTCATAAAAAAAAAACCGCCGTCTGAATAACAGACAGCGGTTTTTTAAGCAACTAACAGCCCCTAAAATTAGTGAGCAGAACCGTTACCGTGATACTTGTCGCTGTCGTAGAATCCGTTTTTTGTGCCGAAGAACAGACAGCAAACGGTGAAAACTGCCGTCAAGACTGCTAAAACTAACTTAACGTCCATAATTTACTGTGTCCTATTGAGTGCAAATACTCAGATTGTAGAATCTTTTTGGCTGGCGCGGCCATCTACCAACGTAGCGCCAGATTTGCTGGGATGTTCTCTGGTGCGGCAGTTTCCTGACGGCGAGACGATTCGGGGAATTATTGTCGAAACCGAAGCTTACGGCCCAGGAGACCCCGCTTGTCACGCTTATAGGCTGCGAACTCCTCGCAATGAGGTGATGTTCGGGCCTGCGGGTATGAGCTACGTTTACTTAATCTACGGGATGTATCACTGTTTCAACGTGGTGACGGATGCAGAGGGAGTTGCTAGTGGTGTGCTGATTCGAGCTTTGCAGGTAGATGCGGTTCCCCAACAATTCGCTGGAATTCCCGATAAGAAGCGATCGCGCCTCGCCGCCGGGCCTGGGAAACTGTGTAAGGTACTGGATATCGATCGAACTTTAAGCGGTTTTCCCTTGGGTGCAGGCCAACCGCTGCGCTTGGAACACCGGAGCGATCGCTTTCAGCAGGCTCTGGAGGAGGGTACAATAAATTTTGTGCAAACTACGCGGATCGGGATTTCTCAAGGAATTGATTTGCCTTGGCGCTGGTATGTAGGGAACTCTAAGGCTGTGTCACAACTCTAGTAATGTCAAAGGTATCAGTGTAAATTTTGTCGCTTATCTTAGTGAAATTATGACTTACTCTTCTGAAAATCCGATCGTACAACTCAAGAAATGCCTAACCCTGGTTCAGGATGTTAGCACTCACACCGAAGCCAACCGGGCCTTCGAGCAATTGTGCGGGATTATCGATGCTGAAAATCCAATGGCAGCGCAACTTTTGGAGATGCTGTGGGAAGAAGCAATTATGGCGAGGCGATCGGCTTTATTTTGGCAGCAAATGAGCGATGTTGAGAAAGATATGGCTAATAGAATGATGGAAAATATGACGCAGATGAGACAAAATTATTTGCGGTTGATGCAGGAAATGTAAGATTGGGCAATGGGTAATTGCTAATTAGTAATTACCCATTGCCCAGACTGCGATCGGAAACGAGAAAAACGAGCAAAAGCAGGGTAAGCGCATCTAATTTAGTATCAAATATAACAGACAAAAAATGGCGGTACAGTATTATCGCCGATCGGTTTGTCTGAGAGATTCTATAATGACTCTCAAGCACGGATTCTGTTGAACCCCTATTGACTGGATACTTATTCATATCTTGCCCTTAAAGTCAAGTACAATTTATACCAAATTAGATGAGTTTACCCTGCCTTGTGTCAAGCCTAATTGAGATGCTCTTACCCTGAAGTTAGGAATGCTAAAAATTGACAGCGAATCATCCCATCAAAACGCAACTGAAGATGAAGTGTGCGGACTTTCGGTAGATTCTGGCATCTGTCTTGTCAAGCATTACGAAGCTACCCGATGCAGCGAACAACCCGATCTAGTTGTGCAGGAGTTTTTGGAAATATTGAGTCAGGCATAGGAAAGTTTTAAGTCTGCAATTGTCAGCTATTTTGGCATATTTGCGGGGGTTTAATTTTCTACTTATTGTAGCATGGTTAATTCAGCACCATACTCACTAGGATTTTTAAATTTTTTTATCCATATTTTAACAAATAAGGTGGGCATTGCCCACCTTACTCTTAGTCCGCGAAGGCGGACTTTGTTTGTGTAGCCTCGAATTCGATTTGGCAGGTTAACATCGGGTTTTTAATCCGATGTTACTAACCCCGATTCTTCTCCGACCAAATCCGAGTTGGCAGTCCCCAAACATAGACAAACCCTTCGGCCGCCTTGTGGTCGAATTCGTCTTCTGCGCCGTAGGTTGCTAAGTCGAAACTGTACAGAGAATTGTCAGATTTGCGCCCGACAATTGTGGCATTTCCTTTGAATAGTTTGAGCCGCACGGTTCCAGTTACTCGCTTTTGGGTGTCCTGAATAAATGCGTCTAAAGCTGTTTTTAAAGGGTTGTACCAAAGACCGTTGTAAATCATTTGGCTGTAGGTTTCTTCGATGCCTCGCTTGTATCGCGTTACATCTGCTGTCAGCGTCAAACTTTCTAAGTCTCGGTGCGCGTGCATCAAAACTAAAATCGCTGGGGTTTCGTAAATTTCCCGCGATTTAATCCCGACTAGGCGGTTTTCAATCATGTCGATGCGCCCGACTCCGTGATTCCCAACTATTTCGTTGAGTTGGGAAATTAAGGCGACTGGTGATAACTCTTTGCCGTTCAAACTGACAGGATTTCCGTACTCGAAACCGATTTCAATGTATTCGGGTGTGTCGGGAGTTTGCTCGATCGCCTTTGTCATCAAATACACCTCTTCCGGCGGTTCCGCCCAAGGATCTTCGAGGATTCCGGCTTCAATTGCCATACCCAATAAATTGCGATCGATACTGTAAGGCGAAGACTTCTTCACGGGCGACGGAATGCCGCATCTCTCGCCGTAAGCAATTGTTTCCTCGCGGCTCATTTTCCACTCGCGGGCCGGTGCTAAGATTTTAATCTTGGGATTCAGCGCGCCGATCGACACATCGAACCGCACCTGATCGTTTCCCTTGCCGGTGCAACCGTGGGCGATCGCATCTGCACCGTACTTTTCGGCAGCTTCCACTAACAGTTTAGCAATCAGCGGGCGAGCGAGGGCTGTAGAAAGGGGATAGCGGTTTTCGTAAAGTGCGTTGGCTTGAATCGCTGGAAACGCATAGTCTTTGACAAATTCCTCAGTAGCATCAATTACCAGCGATTCCGAAGCACCGGATGCTAAAGCTTTTTTGCGGATCGGTTCTAATTCGTCTCCCTGTCCCAAATCCGCAGCCAAAGTAATTACTTCTTCAACACCCCACTCGTTTTTGAGGTAAGGAATGCAGACGGAGGTATCGACTCCGCCGGAATATGCTAGGACAACTTTTTTAGCGCGACTCATGGGCATTTACATCCTGAATTTAACTGACATTTTGCACTATTGTCACCAAGCTTTTTTGGGCGGGCAAGATGCCCACCCCACATGAAAATTAAATTTTTGTGGAACAGGCATCTTGCCTGTTCTGGAGAATGGTGCAAGATGCCCACCCCACAAAAAAATGTCATTTTTGTGGAACAGGCATCTTGCCTGTTCTGGAGAATGGTGCAAGATGCGATATTTAACCAACTTTGTATTATGCACCTAATTGAGATCGATTCTTGTCAGAAATAGTACAGATTTAGATATTCTTTTTTTGCTAAACTTGGCTATTTCCCGGGCGAGTTGCTGCGAAAAATCTGCTACCGTGGGATACGGTAACTGTGGCGATGGGGAAAAGCCGTGTTTTTTAGTGTTGTGATTCCGACGTACAATCGTCAACCGATTTTGGCAAAATGTCTGCTGGCTATGGAAAATCAGCAGTTTGGTAGCATTGTCAGAGATTATGAGGTGATTGTAGTCGATGACGGCTCGACGGACGGGACGATCGAGTGGTTGGCGGCAAATGCGGAGGATTTGTCTCACGTGCGATCGATCTGTCAATCTCACCAAGGCCCCGCCGCCGCCCGGAATTTGGGCGTTGAAGATGCTAAGGGCGATACGATTATTTTTATTGACAGCGATTTGGTGGTAACGGAGCATTTTTTGCAAGCACACGCAGATGCTTTGCTACAGGGTTACAAGGATAGTGATGCGGTTTTTACTTACGGCAGCGTGATTAATACTTGCAATTTCGACAATCCCACCTCGGAACCTTACAAAATAACTGATTTTTCGGCGGCTTATTTTGCCACGGGAAATGTGGCCATCGCCCGCCACTGGTTGATGGAAGCTGGACTGTTTGACAATCGCTTTCAACTGTACGGATGGGAAGATTTAGAATTGGGTGTTAGGTTAAAAAAATTAGGTTTGAAACTGATTAAATGTCCGGCTGCTGTCGGCTATCACTGGCATCCACCTTTTAATTTAGAGCAAATTCCGGGCATGATTGACCGAGAAATTCAGCGGGGAAGAATGGGTGTTTTGTTTTATCAAAAGCACCCAAGTTGGGAAGTGAGGCTGATGATTCAGATGACTTGGCTGCACCAAATACTCTGGGGAGTTTTATCTTTGGGCGGGATGCTGAACGAGCGGACGATGGCTCCTTTTTTGCAGTGGTTGATTGACCGAGGCAAGCCGCAGTTAGCTTTAGAAATTGCTCGAATTTTTCTGAATTGGTATAATGTCAAAGCCGTGTATGTCGCTTACAGTGAATTGCAGGCTGATACAAGGATGTCATAGGTTAGCCCGATCGCACAAACAAAACATAACATATTGTAGGAGCTTGTCAGGGCGGGTTTATTTGCCGTTTAGACTAAGTAGATATACTGCAAAAACACAGCACCGAGCAACCCGGTAAATGCAGGTAAAACCGGGTTCTAAACACTATAAAAGTTTTACGTTTAATGAAACTTGGCTGCTGAGTCGGTGATTTGACGCATATCGGCTATTTTCTCGCTCTGCTGTGATAAATTGCTCTGAAAAGAATAAAGAAAAATTAAGAAATTTCTGATAAAGTTAATACACATATAAGAGGTGCGCTATCTTGGCGATCGGACGGTTCCGCTGCCATAGCGTTAAAAGGAGGCTGAGGGTCTGATTTATCCTCCCATAGCTGATAAAGGCATCGCCTACAGTCGCTCATTGACCGCCAGCGCTGGAAAAACAGGATGTGGAGCTGATTAAAACTGTATTGCTCAAATCCGCGCAATCAATCAACCTCTACCCAATACTCTGGCTGCTGCAAGCTAATAGTTCTACCTACCAATAGTTGTGGGCTTTAATGAAGTTAAAAAATTATTAAACAAATAATTTGAGGGGATCTGTTGTGAATGAATCTGACAAAAACTATCCAAAAATACAAACACTCGCTTCAGAAAGCGATGCTTTAAAACAAAACATTTTAATGGTTGACGACCAACCAGAAAACTTGCGTCTTTTATCCCATGTTTTGTCTGAGCAGGGATATAAAGTGCGGCCAACATTGAATGGAAAATTGGCTCTGCGCTTGGCTAAATCGACTCCACCGGATTTGATTCTGCTGGACATCATGATGCCCGGTATGGATGGCTATCAAGTCTGCGAACTGCTAAAAGCTTGTCCGCAAACCAAAGATATTCCTGTGATTTTTATCAGTGCTTTAAATCAAGTATTTGATAAAGTCAAAGCTTTTTCGCTGGGGGCAGTAGACTACATTGCTAAACCGTTTGAAATACAAGAAGTGGTGGCTCGCGTCGAAAATCAACTGCTACTCAGTCGGCTTTCTAAAGAACTTTTAGCAAAAAATGCGCTTCTAGAAGCTGAAATAGAAGAACGCAAGCGGATCGAAGCACAACTGCGAGAAAGCCAGCACTGGCTGTCGGCAATAATTAAAACGAATCCTAATCTATTGTACGTTTACGATTTGATAGAAGAGCAAACTCTCTATATAAACCGCGAAATTTATAGCGATCTTGGGTACAGGTTTGAAGAAATACAGCAGATGGCAAGCGCATTTATTCCTAAGTTAATACACCCTGACGATCTCCCTGCATTCTCAGCACAAAGAAAAAAAATTGAGACAGCAAAAGATGGCGAAATATTTGATTTTGAATACCGGATACAGCACAAGAATGGTGAATATCGGTGGTTTTGCGGCCGGGAGAGCGTGTTTGCCAGAACAGCGCAGGGCAAACCTTGTAAAATTCTGGGAACTGCTGCTGAAATTAGCGATCGCAAACAAGCAGAACTCGAACTTAAAACAGCTTTGGCTGCTTTGGAACGGCAAATCAAGCAAAGATTTCTGCTAGAAACAATTAGTCTGGAAATTCGCTACAGCTTAAAACAGGATCAAGTTTTTCAGACAGCGGCGGCCCAAATCGGTCGAGTTTTTAATGCCGATTGCTGCATGATTCACACCTACATAGAAGACCCAATTCCCCGTGTTCCTTGTGTGGCTAAGTACCAAAAATTAGAATCAGAATCTATTCTAGATGTAGAAATTCCAGTGCAGGACAATCCGCACGCTCAGTTTGTATTGTCCCAAGATAAAGCTGTGGTTTGTGACGATGTTTTGGCCGATCCGCTGCTAGAAAATCTCAGAGATTTGTGCGGTCAAGTAGGTCTGAAGTCGATGATGGTCGTGCGCACTTCCTACCAGGGAAAAGCCAACGGAATGATCTGCTTGCAGCAGTACGATCGCCGCCACTGGACGCAAGATGAGAGCAGATTGTTGAAAACTGTAGCCGCACAAATGGGAATCGCGATCGCTCAAGCTAATCTTCTCGAACAAGATAAGCAGCAGCGACTTAAACTTCAACAAAGCGAAGCTAGTCTAGCAGCAGCCCAGAAAATCGCCCACATCGGCAGTTGGGAATATGATTTCCTCACAAATAAAATTACTTGGTCAGAAGAAGTATTCCGCATTTTTGGTCTTGACTCAACCGCACCTGAACCGACATATGCCGAAATCAGCGAGATGTATCATCCCGACGACAGAGACTTGTTTCAACAAACTCTCACTCTCGCTATCTCACGAGGAACTTCCTACAAAAAAGAGTTCCGAATTTTGTATCCGGGCGGTCAAATCCGATACGTGGAATCAAGGGGAGCATCTATTTTAAACGAAACCGGGCAAGTTATTAAACTATTGGGAACAGTAATGGATATCACCGATCGCAAAGAAGCCGAAGCAGCTTTGCTTCTTAGCGAAGAACGTTTTTATCTGGCATTTGAAGGCAGTGCGACTGGATTGTGGGATTGGAATCTTGCCACGGGAGAATTCTATTTAAATTCGCGGTGGAAGACGATGCTGGGATATGAAGTAGAGGAGGTAGAAAATAGTTTCCAATCGTGGGAGAAACTCGTACATCCAGAGGATTTCCCTCTGGCTGTAGCAGCGCTAAATGCTCACCTGGAAGGCAAAAATCCGACTTACGAAGTGGAATTTAGGATGCTGACAAAATCCGGCGAGTGGAAGTGGATTTT
The DNA here is from genome assembly GCF_036702825.1 of Microcoleus sp. A003_D6. Classification (NCBI taxonomy): domain Bacteria; kingdom Bacillati; phylum Cyanobacteriota; class Cyanophyceae; order Oscillatoriales; family Microcoleaceae; genus Microcoleus; species Microcoleus sp. A003_D6. The sequence goes on from NZ_JAUBWA010000044.1 coordinate 29,837, forward strand.
GGCTCAAGCTAAGGTTGTGGAACGCGAGGCATCGGGAAATCCTTTGCGGATGACGGGGACGCACATCGATATTAGCGATCGCAAACAAGCCGAAGCAGATTTGCAATTTAGCGAACAGCGAGAACGAGAAAAAGCGCAACAGTTAGAAAAAACTTTGGAAGATTTAAAAAATGCTCAATCCCTGCTCATTCAAGCCGAAAAAATGTCAACTATCGGGCAAATGGTAGCGGGAGTTGCCCACGAAATTAATAACCCCGTCAGCTTCATCTACGGCAATATTATTCCCGCCACACAGTACGCTCGCGATTTGGTAAAATTGATCCAGCTCTACCAGCAACACTATCCCGAACCTGTTCCCGAAATTGCCGAAGAATTGACAGAAGTAGAAGTAGATTTTATCGCTGAGGATTTCCCGAGAATCCTGGCTTCAATGCAAGCAGGTGCTAACCGAATTAAGCAGATAGTGCTGTCTTTGCGAAACTTTTCGAGACTCGACGAACAAGATCGCAAAGTAATCGACATTCATGAAGGGATAGAGAGCACTTTGGTGATTTTGCAGCACCGCTTGCAGTCGCAGCCAAAACGTCGGGAAATTCAAGTTATTAAAAGTTACGGCGAACTGCCAAAAGTCGAGTGTTATCCGGCTCAATTAAACCAGGTATTTATGAATTTGCTGTCGAATGCGATCGATGCTTGTGAAGAGTCATCAGTCATCAGTCATTCGTCATTAACAAACAACATTCCAACAGTTACAAATGATTCAGGACAAATTTTTGAGAAAAATCCTATGATTCGCATTAGCACTGAAATAAATAGGGACAATCAAGTTGTTGTGCGGATTGCTGACAATGGGCCCGGTATCCCTCCCGAGGTTCAGTCAAGGATATTTGACCCGTTTTTTACTACCAAACCGGTGGGAAGCGGCACTGGTTTGGGATTGTCGATTAGCTACCAAATTGTGAAAGACACGCACGGCGGTAAGTTGGAGTGTCATTCAGAGGTTTGCCGGGGAACAGAATTTGCGATCGCACTGCCGATTTCGCAAAAGTTGAAACTTAAAAGTTAAAAGAAGGAAGTTCGGCAACGGATTATGTAACGGATTTAACGGAAGGATCTATTTTAGGGTGAGTTAGAATCTGATATTTTTAGCAAACAGTTTAGCATTTAGTTTCTTTTTATCCTAATCGTGATACAATTAAAGGCTACTTTTTTCGCTGCTAGAGGTTGCACTCTTTGTGTGACGAGCCAACATTGCAGTTTTTCTCTAGCAAACTCTGTTAACTTAAGTCTGTAGCATCTACCACATTTTAACTGAATTATGACTGACTCAATTCGCTTCCTGATGTGCGCTCCCGACCACTACGACGTGGATTACGTGATTAACCCTTGGATGGAGGGCAACGTCCACAAATCATCGCGCGATCGCGCCGTCGAACAGTGGGAAAAACTCTACCACGTGCTCAAAGAAAACGCCGTGGTAGACCTCGTGCCGCCAGAAAAAGGCTGGCCGGATATGGTTTTCACCGCCAACGCAGGCTTGCTTTTAGGTCATACCTTCGTCCTCAGCCGTTTCTATCATAAAGAACGCCAAGGCGAAGAACCCTATTTCAAAGCATGGTTTGAGAATAAAGGTTTCACAGTTCACGAACTACCGAAAGACTTGCCGTTTGAGGGCGCTGGCGATGCTTTGCTCGATCGCGAAGGACGCTGGTTGTGGGCCGGATACGGCTTCCGTTCCGAACTCGACTCGCACCCGTTACTCGCAAAATGGCTCAACATAGAAGTGCTTTCGCTGCGTTTAGTAGACGAACGTTTCTATCACCTAGACACCTGTTTTTGTCCCCTCACAGGCGGCTATTTACTCTACTATCCAGCCGCATTTGACTCGTACTCCAACCGCTTAATTGAAATGCGAGTTGCGCCGGAAAAACGCATTGCCATTGAAGAAGCAGATGCCGCAAACTTTGCTTGCAATGCTGTCAATATTGACAAAGTTGTGGTAATGAACAAGGTTAGCGAAGCCTTGAAAACGCGCATTACTCAGGCAGGTTTTCAAGTAATTGAAACGCCGATGAGCGAATTTCTGAAAGCAGGCGGCGCCTGTAAGTGCTTGACACTCCGAGTGACGGAACCGATGCAAGAAGATCGATCGGCAAACGTGATGGTAGAAAGCCGCACAATTCGCATGGACGGCCACCTGCTCGATGCTGGTTTAATCAGCCGTGCTTTAGACTTAATTGTCGATCTCGGCGGCAGTTTCCAAGTGCTCAACTTCAATCTGGGAGAGCAGCGGCAAAGCACATCTAGTGCCGACGTTAAAGTTTCGGCTCCTTCCCACGATGTGATGGAAGAAATGATGGGAATGCTGATTGACCTCGGTGCAGTACCGCCGCCGCAAGAGATTTGCGACGCTAGTTTGGAACCTGTGCTGCAAGATGGCGTCGGCCCGGACGACTTTTATGTTAGTACGATTTATCCTACTGAAGTGCGGGTAAGCGGTCAGTGGGTGAAGGTACAAAATCAGCGGATGGACGGTGCAGTTGCTATTACTGAAACTGCTGATGGCCCAGTTGCTAAGTGCAAATTATTGCGCGATTTAAAAATAGGTGAAAAAGTCGTTGTTGATGTGGTCGGCATCCGCACCATCCGCAAAACAGAATCGCGGGAACAGCGCAATTCTCAAGAATTCAGCTTTATGTCTGGGAGTGTTTCTAGCGAGCGCCGCGTAGAATTGGTAGTGGAACAAGTAGCGTGGGAATTGCGCCAAATTCGCGATCGCGGAGGTAAAGTTGTAGTTACCGCAGGGCCGGTTGTCATCCACACGGGCGGCGGCGAACATTTAGCGCATTTGATTCGCGAAGGTTACGTGCAAGCGCTGTTAGGTGGAAATGCGATCGCAGTTCACGACATGGAACAATCGAGCATGGGAACCTCTTTAGGGGTTGACATGAAACGCGGTGTTGCTGTGCGCGGCGGACACCGACATCACTTGAAAATAATTAACACTGTGCGGCGCTACGGGAGTATTGCTAAAGCTATTGAAGCAGGGCTGGTTACTAACGGTGTGATGTACGAGTGCGTGAAGAACAATATACCGTTTTCTCTTGCCGGTTCGATCCGCGATGACGGCCCGCTTCCCGACACGCAAATGGATTTAGTTAAGGCTCAAGAAGAATATACTGAGCTGTTGCGGGGCGCGGATATGGTGTTAATGCTGTCGTCTATGCTGCACTCAATTGGTGTGGGAAATATGACGCCGGCCGGTGTGAAGATGGTCTGCGTGGACATTAATCCGGCGGTGGTGACGAAATTGAGCGATCGGGGTTCGATCGAATCTACTGGAGTTGTTACCGATGTGGGATTGTTCCTGAGTTTGTTGGTGAATCAATTGGATAAATTGACCAGCCGCCATCATGTAGCTCAATCTGTTTAGATTTAGCTAGTAGACATCTCCCATAATTATTGTGAAACAGGCATCCTGCCTGTTCAAGACAGGCAATTCTTGCGATGTTTAGTAGGGTGCGTCAGATTTGAGATTTTCAAGTTGTACGGAAAGCATATTTCTGACGCACCGTTTGGCGAGGTGCGTCAGTTTTGAGATTGTTGATTTGCATCGGAAATAATCTTACCTGACGCACCCTACATTAACTGGCGAAACTTTAGCTTTGGCAATCCAGATCGTATCGAGGATTGCTTCAGAGTCGTACTCGTGAAAAATCAGCCGTTTTAAACCAGAGATAAATTCCGGTGAATTTAGCGTATTTTGGCATTCTAGACACCAATCATTACTTTGAGTATTTAGGGCATTTTTGACTGCCACAGGACGTTCAATCGCATCTTTTAATAGACTTCTTGCAAAAGTCCTTTTAAGCAAATTTTCGGACGGGCAAGATGCCCATCCCACAAGAGAAAAAACTTTTTGTGGGATGGGCATCTTGCCCGTCCCAGCTATTTTTGCAAGAGGTCTAATAAAGAAAGACCTCCCGCAGATTTGGCAAATTTTGGGGAGATTTGCTGGTGCAGTATCCGGTTGGGGTCAATGTAATCTTTGCGCCAAGGTGCATCGGGGATGAGAACTTGACAGGCGGGAGCAAGTATGATACTGGCAGTAAGAATCGGTGGATTTTTAACTGGGCGGCCTTCTAATGACTGTTGAGATTCTAGGCGGCTGATTACCTCGATTGCATAGTTTTTGTCTGCTGCGTTTAACGGTGTGTTTCTGTACTCGGCTGCTAATTGTTCGAGAAAATTTAGGTAATCTTGCACAACGGGCGATCGCCCCAACAATCATCTTCTCAAGTTTGCGATTAGGCGATCGCTATTTCACCCAACTACAAATATTCCCAAATGATTTGATGTGTTTTAGAGGGCGATCGCCAATAATCTCTCCGAACTCAACAACAAAGTCAACTATTTTTGCTTGCCCAATCTCGAATAGAACCAGATTGCCTAAGTTATCAATTTTTATAAAATAGGTTTTGCTAGTCATTCAACGACTCAATTCCTTGCTCTTTAAGTCTAGATAATCCATCTTTCATAGCTTTAACTTGCTCTAGTGAATGTCCTTGCCAAATTGCAACTTCACCAACAACCTTAAACGGATATAATGAACGATAAGACATTGTTGGATTACCAGGGAATTTTCTATCAGTTAAATCAGGATCATCTTCAATGGGTCCTGTTGGTTCTACTAAATATATTCTTTCACACCCTTCCCCCAAGGCAAGTTCAGCCCCCCAAATAGCGGCATCTAAGGTTGCTGTCAGGAAGATATACTTAGCTTTTTTTCCTTGTCCAAAATTTGAGCCGAAACCAACTTCAATAAAGTCTCCAATCTTTAGGGCAACCTTTGTTCCATGAAAGAACGTCTGAGAAAACGGTGTTGCGTTAGGTTCGATTAATTTTTTCTTGCTTTCACTATTTTCCATTGATGTAACCTATCATTAATATTTTTCTTGATTGCTGAAATTGTTCATTACAATTACTGCTAAGCTGTGTTGCATCTAGATTGCCTATGGTATTAGAGAGGGAGAGGGGGAGAAGGGGAGAGGGGGAGAGGATTTGACGATTGTTCGATCGGGACTCGAAATATACAATTTAAATGCACAACAGCTTAACGGTTGAATTGAGTGGCAGAAAAACTTATCCCCAAAACCAAAATATCATAATTTGTCCTCTCCAATGATTTGTTGTGGCCCGATCGTTTCTCAATTCTTAACTTTTAAGCCGTAGGGTGTGTCGCCATCGACAATCCTTCATCAACAGCGACAATCTCATGGCGACGCACCTGTTTTTTTCCAGAGATGAGGAAACAAACCCAACATTTTGGTAAGGTGCGTCGCTACTCGAAAAGTCGATTTTTATTGACAGGTTTTTGCAAGGCGACGCACCCTACGGCTACAGCTTTGAGGTTAAGATGGCGACCTGTCCTCGATCGCAATATAAGGAGCACCGTGAGTCCCCGTATATATTTGAGTGGGGCGGTAAATGCGGTTTGTTTCTAGCTGTTCCTTCCAGTGGGCCAGCCAGCCGGCAACGCGGGCGATCGCAAAAACCGGCGTAAATAAGTCGATCGGAATTCCCATTTTTCGGTAAACCAGACCAGAATAGAAATCTACATTTGCATAAATTCCTTTGTGACCCAATTTCTCCTCAATCACTTCTTCCAACTTAACAGCAATGTCGTAATAATCATCGTGGCCGAAGTTCTCAAACAACTGTTCCGCTAACCTCTGAAGAATAGTTGCTCTCGGATCTTTCACCTTGTAAACTCGGTGACCGAAGCCCATAATTTTGTCCTTGTTTTCAACGCACTTCTCGACAAAAGGCCGCACGTTTTCTACCGAACCAATTTGCTGCAACATATCAATCACTTCTTCATTAGCTCCCCCGTGCAGCGGCCCCGCCAAAGTGCCAACTGCCGAAGCAATCACCCCATAAGGATCTGTCAGCGTCGAAGCTGTTACCATTGCCGAAAATGTAGAGGCATTAATTGTATGTTCGGCGTGGAGAGTTAGACAAGTGTCAAAAATGCTAGCTAACAGCGGATCTGGTTCTTGCTCGTTGAGCATATAAAGAAAGTTAGCCGAGTAGTTCAAGTCATCCCTCGGCCGCACCGGGTCATTTCCCCGTCGCATTTGCTGGAACGCCGCCACCATAGTCGGAATTTTGGCTAGCAGCCGCACGACAGCTTCTCGAATATATCCCTGGTTGGGCAGAGCTCTGCGGGAGTAGAACAAGCCCAGGGCGGCCGCTGAAGCTTGCAGGGCATCCATTGGATGTCCTCTTTCTGGAAAGCATTTCATCATGTCGCGGATGCGATATTTGATCCGGCGGTGATAGCGAATTTCATGCTCGAAAGCTTCTAGTTCTTCCCGAGTTGGAAGTACCCCCCAGATTAATAAATATGAAGTTTCCAGAAAGGAACTTTTCAGTGCCAGTTCCTCGATGCTAATCCCGCGATATTCCAGCAACCCTTTTTGTCCATCGACGTAGCTAATGCTGGACAAGGTGGCGGGAACACCTTCTAAACCTGGTTTGAATTCGCCGACGACCATTGCGATACCGTTTTGTGTGAGTTCAATCTACTAAAAGTACATTACCAGAAACCAAGATAGTGTCGCAGTCTTGACAAATAATCATTTAATTGCGCTTGGGAAACCGGGTTTTTCAACAGAGAGCCCGATCGCACCGCTGCCTATTGTCGCCCCTCAAACCCGGTTTCGGCGTCCGAGAATGCGAGTTTAAGAGGGCTGGCGCGTCCTGTTAATGTCGGGGCAATTTGCTGTTTCTAGCAGAGCAAAAACTTGGGCGGAGTCAGCCAGAACATTTGGCTGCGGCCCACTGGGGAGCCGGTTTCTGGGAGGATTAAGCCGATGATACCTGCTTTTTTGAGGATGAGGGCATCTTGCGATCGCCCCCAAAGCAAAGTTTCTGCCCAGTTGCCTAAATCTGGTTGGTGGCCAACCAGGGCCAAGCTGCGGCTGCCTGTTTCCTGCCACTGTCTGTACCACTCCAACCAGTTCCCGATGTCTCCTGATGGTGCGAGGGTGGCGGATTCTTCTATTTTGGAACTCAAACCGACTGTTTGCAGGATTTTGGCGGTTTGCCGGGCCCGCAGTAGGGGACTGGCGAGAATCAGGTCAAACTGAATTTCGAGTTCGTACAGCCGCTGGGCGATTTTCCGGGTTTTACGATCGCCCTCTTTAGTCAGCGGACGTTCTGAGTCTGTATCGTATTCTTCGGGTTCGGCTGCGATACCGTGACGGATCAGGTAAATAACCATATATAGCAGTGGACAGTTGACAGTGGACAGTTGACAGTTGCATAACGGGAATCAAACCATTGATGCAGTACGGGTATCGGCTCTATTCATGAAGTTATTTATAGCAGTTCGAGCGAAAAATGAGGTAAGCTGGTACGCATTTAAATTGGAAATTCGGGACAGGCTAGAAGCCCGTCCCACAAAAGTTTTATTGATTTTTGACACACAATTTAAATGTAGAACAGCTTATTGACCAATCAATCCCTCAATCTAAAATCTAAAATCTAAAATCTAAAATCTAAAATCTAAAATCTAAACCTGTACCTCACCTTTTTGAGAAAGGCTATACCTACCTTTTGCCTATTCTACAACTGCACTGTCATCTAGCGCCGTCATCTGGTTCGCGATTATGCAGCGATCGCGCCCTTGTCGTTTCGCATCGTACAATGCTCGATCGGCGAGGGCAACGAGTGCATCCGGTGATGTTTCCGCAGTGGGAATCACAGTTGCAATTCCCATACTCACAGTCACGATCGCGCTCACATCAGATTGCTCGTGAGGGATTGCCAAATCTCGGATTGCCTGTCGCATCGAATCAGCAACCGCGATCGCCCCAGCAGCATCCGTACTCGGCAGGATAGCAGCAAATTCTTCGCCCCCATAGCGCACAAACAAATCGGTAGAACGTTTAACAGCGGCTGCTGCGGCTTTGGCCACTTTCACCAAACAAGTATCCCCAGCTTGATGTCCGTAGCAATCGTTATATCGCTTGAAATAATCTACATCCAACATAATCAACGAAAGCTCTTGTTTTGCCTGCATCATTCGGTACCATTCCAACTGCAACCGCTCATCAAAACAGCGGCGGTTTGCTACTTGGGTTAACCCATCTGTCGTAGCAATTAATCTTTCTTGTTCCGCCCGGTGTCTGAGCATCTCCTCTGCCCGCTTGCGTTCTGTAATATCAGCAAAAGTCGTCACTACTGCATAAGGTTGAGACTGATTCATTTGGAACAGCGGTTGCGAATTAATCGAAATCCAAGTCAGCGTTTTATCCGATTTGTGAATGCCCATCACCACATTTGATAAGGGTTTTCCCGTCCGTAGGGTCATCATTGCCGGATCCTGTTCTCTGGGGAAGGGAGAGCCATCTTCTTGAACTGTTCGCCAGTCTAAATCTATGGATGTACGCCCCATCATTTGTTCGGGGGTCAGCCCTATAATCCTTTCTGCACTAGCATTACAGGTAGTAATTTGTCCGTTTGCTAGCTGAAGTATGACCCCTTCAGTCATGCTTGTAATCACAGAACGATACCGTTCCTCGCTTTCCTGCAATTGACTCAGGAGAATGTTTTTAGCATCAAACTCTGAAGCCAGATGCAGGCTGCTTGCCAGAAACCCAGCCATCAGTTGTAAGGTCTGAATATCTGACTCTGTAAAGGCACAGGGTGTAGCTGAAACAACTTTTAAGACCCCAACCCGATCGTCCTGATAGAACAAGGGAACAACCACCAGTGACCGGATACCAATGCGCTGACAGACAGACTGCTCCACCCGTGCATCGGTTTGCGAATCATCGCAAAGCATGATTTGGCCGGTCGCAATACATTTTCCCGATAAACTTGTCTTTACTTTGATCCGTAATCCAACATAGGCGCTGGCGATACCGCTGGCTGCCCGATACACCAACTCATCCCCTTCCAGCATTTCAATCACGGCCCCATCGGCACCGAGCGATTTTTGAGTTCGATCGGTAATCACCGCCATCACTGCATCCAAGTTAGGATTGGGGGTGGCGATTTCCTGTTGGGTGGCAATCACCACAGCCAGACGCTCGAACTCTTGTTGCAATGCTGCTTCTGCTTGCTTGCGATCGGTGATATTTTTCATAAAGCAGTGATGCCCGATCGATCGCTCTTGCGAGTCGTAGGCCGCCAACATCACCACCTGCTTGTAAAAGATCGAGCCATCTTTCCGGATACCCCGGGCCTCAACCTCCACTCGACCCTGGGCTAGCATTTTTTGATAAGCGGCCATCATCCTGTCGCAGTCTTCGGGATGAACTGTTTTCTGCCAATTCATACCAACCATTTCTTCAGGCTGATAACCTGCTATATTCGCGTAGGCTTGATTAACGGTGATGTACCGTCCGAAAATATCCAGCCGCGAGATGCCCTCAACTGCATTAGCAAGAGCTGTACTCAATTCTCTGAGTTCTGTTTCTGCCTGGACAAGATCCGTAATATCTTGGGATGTACCAAACAACCGAAGGACTTGTCCCTCTGCATTGAGTTCCGCCTGTCCTCTGGCTTCGGTATGGCGGATAGAACCATTCGGGCGCAAAACTTTGAGGCGCAATAGATAAGGCTCTCCGCGAGTCAGCGCTCGTTGAACTACCAGGTGTAGCTGTTTGGCACTTTCGGGATGGTAAAGCCGCAGGTTTTCTTCATAGGTAGGTTCGCCCAGGGCCCTGTCGCGTCCCAAAATCTCGAATAGTTCGGGAGACCAGGTAATTTTACCCGAGAGCGCGTCCCATTCCCAGCTACCGATGTGGGCAACGCGCTGGGCTTCTGACAACCGGGTTTCACTCTGTTGCAGGGCTGTTTCTGTTTGCTGGCGACGCTCGGTAATGTCCTTTTCGTTCACGACCAACATCGGGTTGCCTGTTACCGGGTCTTTGGTACACCGCACATCGATCCCGTGCCAGCGAATCCCCGCCAGAGTAATCACTTGAGCCTCCGTGCTAAATACCTCACCGTACCCTCGAACTGCCATTGCTCGCTCTCCTACGCGAGAGTCAACAAAGTGGCGCCCAAAAGCATTGTCTGTCGCAGAGTTAGGGTGCAGCGCATCCCCATAACAGCGCAAGGCCGCCGGGTTTTGCAGCAGTGGCACGCCTTGGAGGGTGTACAGCGAAACCATCAGCGTGGTGTGCCGGAGTGCCTCGCTCGATCGCAGGGTTTGCGCATCGATTTGATGAGTTTCCACCGTACCCTCCACCAGCATCGCCAAACGCCCGCTGTCAATCCTGATGCCAGAGAACCGACAGCCGACAGAAACAGGCTCACCGCCCGGGTAAAACGTCCACTGCTCGGACAAGGTTTTGCCTTGCTCAAACTGCTGCCGATAGCTCTGCAAGCGAATCCGAGTAGACTCTGAGACATCGCTAAAGTTGCGGCTCGCGAGTTCTTGCCGGCTGTTGGCATTCCACAGGTACAAGGATGCTTGGTTTGCCCACCACATTTGCAAATGCTCGATATCAAATATCCAGATCGGGTTTTGCAACAAGTCAAAGGCTTTGAGGTGGACAATATCCCCGCTCAGGGAACAGGCAAACTCTCGTTGTAGACAATTTTGAGGATTGACTTTGGGCGCGCTTTCTGTATTGGGATCAGTTTGATTTGGTTCTGTTTCGACTTCCGGCGGTAGATTTGCCCCCAGCACCGGGCGGTGAGATTCCAAGTGCCACATTCTCAACCCAATGTGCATTGCAACCTGTTGCAGGATCTGAACGTCGAGAGGTTCCCACTGACGCGGACTTCGGCATTGATGAGCAATCAACAGTCCCCAAAGCTTCGGAGATTGCTGCTGTTGGCCATCTAGCAAGATTGGCGCAACTAAATTTGCCTGAACCTGGATGCGCGAGAGCAATTCGACATCACAAGCTTGAATATCACCAGCGTGAATATCAGAAATGGCACTCGTTTGTCCCTGGCTGTAACGATCTACCCAGATAGCTTCAAAGCAAGGGTCATAAATCTGTTTTCCCAGGATTCGCTGCCACTCGGCACCAACGGATTCAGCCAATACTACACTATCCCCATGCGGTAGGAAGCGATAAATAATTACGCGATCGGTTTGCAGCAGCACCCTGGTTTCTTCTACCGCACATTGCAAAATTGTCTCCATATCCCCGAACTCGTTGAGTTGAATTGCAATTTCTGAAACTTTTTCTATAATTTTCTCTAATGACCAAGAGAAAGTCTGTTTTGTAGACATCTCCGTGTTCCTTTTTTTGTGAAGCTATTTTATACTATTCTAACCCAGAAAAATAAATATAATAATTTGTTTTAAATCGTAGCAACTGGTTGTTTTGTTTGGTAACTAAACCAACACTTTATGTGGAAAACAAGACTTTTTCAAATCCTACAATTTTAAATCATACAATTTCTTTTTTATGTGAGTTAGCCAATAATTTATATTTCCCCCTCTCTATTTGGCTTATTGTACGGCGCTTTTTTCTAAAAGGTTAGCTAAATTCTCCTGCACCAACTCGAACAATCTGTGATTTATTTAGCGAATTTATAGGGAAATATAAAAAAGCTAAACATATAAAATTGTTATAATTTAACAATTATGTAGTGAAGTGTAGTAAACTAGATAAAACTAAGTTAGCCCAGAAACTTGGGTTTTTACCAAAATACTTCATTGCATCCCTTGACAATAGTTAACAAAACGGTTTCTTGGGTATGTATTTTTGGGAAATTGGGAGAAAATTTATTATTGTTAGTCCTGGACGGAGTAATCATTTTTTTTAACCCCCTTACGTCGTTCAAACCCTCAATAAGAGTTAAAAAACCCGGTTGATGAGAGTTGGAGTGCCGGCAGGACTGATTGTCAAGTTAAGATTTTGCCCGGAATGAGAAAAAAACACGACAACACCTGGTAGCAACGGGAGGTCTAACCCAGTAGCATTCCCAGGCTGTTGCTGCAATCAAGACCGCACCTAAAAACTTCAGAGTTAATGATCGTAAACAGGATTGTCTTTAGGACTAATTAAATTCAGCAACTTTTGCTTGATCTGAGCATCGAATACTTCCCATTTCAGCCTTGCATAATCGCTATTCTCATTCCCGCCGGAAAGAAATCCCACCGGAATTTCAAAACCTCCCGCTTGACTTCTTCCACCTCCAAAAAAGCGTCCTTGAGCATCTTTACCGAAAGCTTCTTTAATAAATTCGTCGGGATCGAGAGTGAGTTTAGTAGTTCGCAGCGATCCAATTACTAATTCAATTTCCTCGTCTTTGTCGTGAACAATTGCGTAAACAACTGCTGTGTGTACGTTCTCTTCTGTTACTAAAAAGTCCGCCGCTTGGGGAATAGAATCCCGATCGTCATAGCGGAGGTAGCCGATGCCTGCGATCGAAAAATTGTTCTGGACGGTGCGGTGTTTGAGCGATCGCTCGATCGCGTCCATCACCCACTTAGAACGAGACGACTGCAACACCGCATTCAGCAACTGCGGGTCGTAAAACCTGCTCAAATAAGCCGCAGCTAAAAAGTCCTCCTCCTGAGCTTGTCTGAGGGCGTTCGTATCCGATCGCAAACCGTGCATCAAAGCTGTAGCGCACTTGATATGCAGACTGACGCTGGCGTCGAGAGTTAGGAGTCCAGCCTGTAAATACTCGGCAAAAATCGTGGCTGTAGCGCGGATTTGAGGGCGCAAATCAGTAAATTCTGCCTTCATTTCCCCCTGTAAATTGTGGTGGTCGATGACGGCGGCGATCGGAACTCCTGCCGCTAAAATAAACTCGGTTAAGTTACAAGTAGTCCCTTGGTTGTCGATGAAAGCGCAGCCCTGAAACACTGACAAATCCTTAGTTTTTACTGTTTCCAGCGTCCACCGCTGCAACGGCAACCCTGTCAATTTAACTAAGGCAATGTTTTCTTGGTGGCTGAGGGCGCCGGCGTAGATCATCTCGCATTGGATATCGTACTGTTCGGCGATTAATTTGTAAGTCCAAGCGCTTGAAAGTGCGTCGGGATCTGGAAAATCTTGCAGTAAGATTAACTGGCGAGTGCCTTTGTGCCGATCGAACATTTGGCGCAATTGCTCGACTTTGCGATCGTGCAATTCCTCGCGGAGACGGCCGCGATTCTCTTCGGAAGCAACTTCGGCTTTGGTGCGCCGTTTCCCAGGCGCACTCAATCCGGGTACAACCTCGCTGCTGGCTTCAAGTTCACCTTCGCGGTTGCCAGATGTTTCATCGGAATTGGTAGCGGAATGGTCTTTCATCGTTAAAAATTGGGTAGAAACCCCGTCCTTTTAGGACGGCTTTGTGTTACAATATAATTGGTCAATGACCCACCCGCGACGATGGAGACATAAACCCGCGTCTCCAAAGCTTGCAATGACTGCAACGGGGAAGAAAAATCGGTAGACCGGGAAAAGAGGACAGGGCAATGGGCAGTCCACCCCTAGAATCAAACAACAAAGGTTTTTGTTGGTATTCGACACATAAAACCGCAGGGCTTGCGGGGTTAGTCTGTGGAGCGAACGTAAGACCAAATCTCTTTGAGGGTGGAGGCAGTTGCGAAAGAGCGCAGAAATTCAAATCGTGAGGTTTGGGAATCCCCGTCCGCGACGGTCGGGGTGGATGTCAAGCAGAGAGTGTGCGTTGCCAAGAACGAAGCAATCTCAGAAATCAGAACTTCCGCAAAAAACCCCCGCGCTTGCTTGCGACAGGGGTTTTTAAAGGCCAATTACATATTTTTGCCATTCTTTGTGCATACCGCTCTTAACGTGTTTAGTCACTTCAAAATAAAGACCGCTGTGAGGCTTCCTCGGCGGATAGCGCAGCAGCATTCCCGCTTCTTTCGGCGTGCGACTGCCTTTATTGACATTGCAGCGCATACAAGCCGTAGCGAGGTTTTCCCAACTGTCGCCTCCTCCGCGCGATCGGGGAATCACGTGATCCAGCGTCAAATCATCCCCGGTATAACCGCAGTATTGACAAGAGTGCGCGTCCCGGTGCAAGATGTTCCGGCGGGTAAGCGGAATATCCTTATAGGGAACTCGGACGTAATGCCGCAGTCGGATCACAGTTGGTAGCGGGAAGTTTGGCGCAATAAATTTCCCGTTGTGTTCTACCTGTTCTGCTTTTCCTTTCAGCAACAAAACTACCGCCCTTCGCCAATTGGTGATGTTAAGGGGTTCGTAGGAGGCGTTCAGCACCAGAACATTGCCCATTGTTGATTATTAAAGAGAATATTTTTTCCGATGTTAGCACAGGTTCCAGTTTAGGTGGGGCGGGCTCAGGAAGAGCGAGGCGATCGCAAAAAACGGTGAAAAACCGCACCTTTACCCTATACCTTCGCGCCTGCACCCCCTGTGAGCTCACCTATTTTCTGCCTTCCGCGTGCGCCAGCATTTTTCCCTGAGTTTTGGCGATAATCAGGCCAGTGCGTGCGATCCTCTCCGAGGGCTTCGCTAACGGCAAAACTTTGCAGAATAAATTTTATTTTTTCCCTAAATGCCTAATCTTCCCGGCAAAAAGCAGTCTAACTTTTTAGAGTATTAGTAACCTTAAATGAAAAAGCTTATTACTGCTCATGAAATTTCGGCTCTTAAAGTCAGTTTTTAGCGCGTCAATTATTGCCCTTGCTGCTCAGATTTTAGCAAACAGTCCAGCCTTTGCCCAAACGCCTTCATTCTTCTGCGGCGCTGCTGGCGGCCGCCCAGCTACAATTGCTGTCCAACAAGGCAAAAATATTCCCGTTATTCTGTGGCTAGCTGATAACTATTTCAATGAATCGGGAGAAGACGCCATTACTCGGTGCACCCGAGTCTCGGGAATTCTCAATAACTCACAATCGCAAGGAAGCTGGGAGAATATTGTCACAGCAGGTGCATCTCCCACCGGTCAACTAATTATTTGTGCAGCTAATCCTCAAGACGGTTCCTGTAGATTATTATATCAATTACCCAAAGGGCAAAATCCCGAACAAGCCCGACAAGAACTCTTAAGAAGAGTCAAAAATCCTAATGTAAGTGTTTCGCCTGTCAAGGTAAATTGATAGATCGGACGGCGGTTGAAACCGCGTCTATAAAAACAAAACCCGCCGACGCGGGTTGAAGAACGGGCAGTGAATAATAAATTAGACGGCGGTTGAAACCGCGTCTATAAAAACAAAACCCGCCGACGCGGGTTGAAGAACGGGCAGTGAATAATAAATAGGTTCTTTTCTTCAGTCCGCGGAGGCGGACATCGTTTGTATAGGCGCGGTTTCAACCGCCGTCTACGTTACTTGCAGAGAGTTGAAACTCTTCTAAAATACTCCGGTTTACTGCTGAGAAAATTGCAGCTTTGCTTCAGCAATTCTTCCAAACCTTCAACCTGCCTCAACCAGACAGTGCCGTTGCTTCCAGCTACAGCAATTTGCCTTCCATCTCGACTCCAACCGACACTAACAACATTCTCCTCAAACTCAAATTGAGCAACCTGCCGACCCGCTAAATTCCACAGCCGCACCGTCTTGTCAATTCCCACTGTAGCAATTCGTTCTCCGTCGGGACTAAAACTAATTGATTTCGCATCTAAATGCAAGGTTTGAAATTCATTAACTAATTCTTTTTCTGACAGCTTCCACAGCCCGACTTTGCCGTTCAATGTTACTGTTGCAAAGCGATACTGCTGTTGAGATGGACTGAAACTAATCCCAATTGCCTGTACCGGCAGTATTTTTTTTAGTTGTCCCGACAAACTCCAAATTCGCACTGTAGATTTGCCATCTAAAGTCGTTAAAAAATCGCCCATAGGGCTAAAATTTACGCTTCTCACTAAACCGTTATGACCGGGGAGTTTCACGCTAGATAATATTAGTTTTGGCAGTTTTGACAAGTTCCAAATTGCAGCACTACTGTCTATTCCTGCCGCCGCTAACAAGTTTCCTTCGGGACTAAAACTAATGCTGGTGACAGATCCTTGAATTCCTTTCAATATAGAAATATTTTTTCCTGATAAATTCCATAATTTAACTGTGCTGTCCCTTCCTGCGGTCGCTAAAACTTTGCCGTCCGGGCTAAAGTTTACCATATTAACTGACTGCTGCAAAGCTTTCCACTCAGCAATTTTATTCCCGGAAAAGTTCCATATCCGAACTCTATCGTCTATTCCTGCGGTTGCTAAAATTTGTTTGTCCGGGCTAAAATTGACGCTGGTAACTGCACCTGTATGAGCTTGCAAAGTCATCTTTCTTGGCGAAACGGATGATGCTTTGATCGGCTGTTTTTCGCTAATTTTATCGAGAATTACTTGCAAGGCTAACAGCGGTCTAGTTGCCGGATATTGTTCTAGCTTTTGTTTGTTTTCAACCAAGCTTTTTAATCTTTTTCCAGAGGCGATCGCTCTCAGTAAAGCTTCTGATAAAGCTTCGGTGTTTTCTGTTTTTTGAGATACCGCCAAAAGTAAAGCATCGCTGCCATTTTGTTCGATTTCAATACTTGCTTGTGCTAGTTTAAACCGCTGGTAAGCGAGAGTTGAAAAGCCGATCGCCCCCACTAACGATGCTGCCAGTACCGCAGAACCGATGCCGATCCACTGTTTGGCTTTTTGTTTGGCAGAGTCAGCTTCACCCAAAGCTTTTGCAGCATCGCACACAGCTTTTTTGGTTTCTAGTGTAGCTGAATGCAGCAGTTGATTTTGGTCGCTCAAAATAACTTTTTGGCTGGCCGTCAAAAACTGAAAATCTTCGTTTCTCAAGCTTTTATCTGCCGCCCAAACTAATGCTGACTGCAAATCATCCCCTCGCAACAGTTGGGAATCATCTTCACAGCTAGAATTCAGCCAGAGTTTGATCGCTTCTGAGTAAGGTGAGAGTTTTTCTAATTTTTCTTCAATTAAGTCTTTGTTAAATACAGCTTCATAAATAGGATTAGAAATTGTTAATTTTTCCCGGTGCTTAACGATTAATCCGCTCAATCGCAATTCCATTTGTTCGCCACTACCATCGGGGACAATTTCAGCTTGTTCTAAAATTTGCTGATACAATCCGAGTCTCCTCACAATCCGCTGGTTTTCTCTGAAAAGCCGATCGCGAATTGTGGACAAATGTTCGGGCACATCTTGAGTTTCCCAATTCTCCACGATTTTTAATCGCACTACCTTCTCAACCCACTCTTTAGAAGTGCTAATTTTATCTTTCTCCCCCCCTTGCCGACGGGCGGCTGCATCTTCCTCCCCCCCTTGGCAAGGGGCGGCTGCATCTTCCTCCCCCCCTTGGCAAGGGGGGGCTGGGGGGGGTAAATTCGGGATTAATTGTGGATTTTCCAACAATAGTTTGCACAGCTTTTGAGTCAAAAAAGGCTGCCCGCCCGTCCAATACAAAACCTCTCTCAAAACTTCATTAGGGCTGTCTGTCAGCTCTACCAACCCCGCTGCTAGGGGTTGAGCTTCAGTTTCGTCAAAACCAGTTAATTCGATCGCCCTGCCGATATTAAAAGGCGTGTTGCTGGTGGCATTTTGCTCGCGGCACAAATCCGTCGGCGATGCTACGCCTAAGAGGGCCCAGGTTAGGCGATCGAACTCTGAATGGTTCGCGCGCTTGTTGTAGCACGATCGAATTAAGGCTAAAAAATCATCGGCGGGAAAATCTAGGGCGAGAATGCTGTCGATTTCGTCAATAAAAATGACAATATTGCTGGAAATGTTGGCTAACAGTACGGTTTCAATGAATTCGCTCAATCTTTGAACCGGAGTTAAAAAATTGCGATCGCGCCACCAAGTCCGCACGTTGACAATATCCGACAGGTTAAAATTATTTTCGAGAATGCGTAGCAAACCAGCATACCACTGTTCGGGAGTGACGCCGCGGTTGCCAATTTCCGAAATGTCGATCGCAGCACAAGCAATTCCTTCATTTCTCAGCCGCTGAATTGTCCGCACCTGCAAGCTAGATTTGCCCATTTGCCGGGAATTCAAAACATAACAAAATTCCCCGGCTTTCAATCCGTTATAAAAGTCGTCGTCGGCTTGCCTCTTCACATAATTGGGAGCGTTATTTGTGAGACTCCCACCGACTTGATAATAACTGGGTTTTGCGGTAAAATTCATAAATTCGTTCGGCGGTTGAAACCGCTACTATACAAACGAAGTCCGCCTTCGCGGACTGAAGAATCGAAGCGGTATAAAAGCACAATTTTGTATGATACATTGTACCATAATAAGTAAATTAACTTAATCAAACGTAAGATACAAAGGGCGAAACAGCTTGCTATACAACCATTATTCCTTCTGACTGACATCCGTTACATCCGTTACAGAATCCGCTGCCGAACTGCCTTCTATATACACCATGCAAACTGATTGGACTGGATATCACCGCGAAAAAGACAAGTTAAGAGCTGAAATTTGGTCTTTGCTGAAGCACCAAGCCGCATCTATTGGCGATCCGTTTGGTCATATTCCAAACTTTGTCGGTGCCCAGTTGGCTGCCGAAAGATTGGCAACTTTACCAATATGGCAACAAGCAAAAACCATTAAGTGCAATCCAGATTCGCCCCAAATTCCGGTGCGGATGCGGGCTTTGCAAGACGGAAAACGCCTGTATATAGCAGTACCGCGATTGACAGAACATAGGTGTTTTGTAGAGTTAACTGCTGAGGATTTGCAGAGGCAAAATATATCAATTGCCGAAAGTGCGTTAGCGAAGCCCTCGAAGAGGATCGCCAAAAAAGCAGTCACCTGCGGCCGGTTAGTGAGTTTTGAAGAAATGCAGCCAATAGATTTAGTAATAGTCGGCTGCGTAGCGGCGGCGCCGGGCGGTGGAAGAACCGGGAAAGGTGCAGGATTTGCTGATTTGGAATTGGCTATGTTGCAAGAATTCGGGTTAGTAGAAATCGACACGCCAATTGTGACAACAGTGCATCCTTTGCAGATAGTCGAAGATTTGCGTTTGCCAATGCAAGCTCACGATTGGGCGCTGAATTGGATTGTTACTGCCCAGGAGGTAATTGAGACTAATACAAATTATCGGCGTCCAAGTGGGTTAAACTGGGATAGTTTGCGATCGGAACAGTTGGAGCAAATTCCGATTTTGCGAAAGTTGAGAGAGCAAGATTAGATAACGAGTTTCTGTGCTAAACTTGTCTAAAGTTTACTATTGTAGAAGAATATGAAAGTTATTTTGGGCGACATCACAAAACTCGAAGTTGATGCGATCGTGAATGCTGCAAATACCAGTTTACTTGGGGGTGGCGGAGTAGATGGAGCAATACACAGAGCAGCAGGATCGCAACTTTATGATGAATGCCGATTACTTGGAGGATGTAAGACTGGAGATGCTAAACTAACTAAGGGATATAAATTGCCTGCACGCTTCGTCATCCACGCAGTAGGGCCAGTATGGCGGAAGGGTAATGATGGAGAACCGGAACTCTTAGCCGAGTGTTACCGTAAGTGTATGCAAATCGCCGCAGAGCGAGAGTTTGAGAGTTTGGCATTTCCTTGCATTAGCACCGGCATTTACAGCTTTCCTAAAGCTCTAGCAAGTGAGATTGCAGTGAAGGTATGCTCGGAATATATACAAAATAATGGTGGTTCTCAAGAAGTAATTTTTTGCTGTTTCGATCGAGAAAATTATGAAATATATGAGAGGATTCTATCTAAATACAACCGTAAAAAATCTCTCTAAAATTTCATCTAACACACCCTACAAGTTTAGAATTTATCTCAAATCCGTTACTATCGGAATTATTCATCTCTCTCTTCTCTTCCTCTGCGCCCTCTGCGGACTCTGCGGTTTAATCATTCAAAAACAACCGTAAACGATATTACTAATTTTATCTCAAGGTAAAAGAGAATTCACAGCGATCGCCCCAATTTCTATTCCTTCAATAATAAACGGTATAACAGCCGATCGCCCGAAATCTATCCTTTGACTGTAATCTGACGGCTCAACTTCCACAATCGGTTGAGAATACACCTCAACCAATCCTTCAACAAGATTCACAATCCCATAAATCGCAATTCCAGCGCGGGCATAAATCCGTTTTTTGACAGTGCGATCGCGCTGAAGCGTCGTATCGGATACTTCAACAATCAGGGCAATATCTTCGGCATCAGGATGGCGATCGAGATACTGTCGCGTATCCCCTCGAACAACCACTATATCAGGTTCTGGTTCGCTGTTAGATAGCGTTATCGGTTCTTGAGAATCGACATACCACCCCGCAGGTAAAATATTCTCTAAAGCTGTTCTGACCAGACGAGTTGTGACTCGATGCGGTGGATTTTTGGGCATTTTGAAAACCAGCCAACCTTCCAGCAATTCTACAGAGTCATCATCCGTGAGAATGCCAGCTTGAATTATCGCATGATACTGCTCGATGCTCAAGCGGAAAATCAGATCGTTCGGAATTGCTGCGACGCTTTCAACAGGCGACATAACAGTATGCGGGAGTTGATTTAGTTAGGATTTTACCTAGTTTTAACATATATTATCTACTTTGTGGTGAACACGCGCCATGCAATGAAAGCTGTAAAGGCTAGATAACCAAACACGGTTATCCAATCTAGCCAATTGTCGGAAGTTATCAAAAAAATATCGTTCACGGGCACCGTTTACCTGATTATTAATTACAGAAATCATACCAAATTTCGGTTAGTTATTCCCATCTATCTCTTCTGGAGACTTTGCGTACTCTGCGTCAATAAGCTGTTCGACATTTAAACCACTAACGAGGCCTGTAGGGTGCGTCAGCTAGAACACTTACTAAGCAAGGGAAA
>NZ_JAUBWA010000045.1:0-4248 GCF_036702825.1 Microcoleus sp. A003_D6
ATTCCGGCACTGTCTTCTCCATGTGCCTCACCTTATCAGATTTTTGGGGTTTTTGCTACCCCCGTGAACTTCTACGAATTAAGGAAATCCTATGAGTTATAAAAAAATTGAGCTAACCTTGACCATTATTGGTCTATTAATTGCCTCGGTTACTGCTATACCGACAGTTTATAATTTTGAGAAACAAACATTTTTCTGGGAAGTAAAGTTAGAACAGAAAGAAGCTACCAAAACTACAGATTATAGGTGGTAGCTGCGACTACACAGCGCCCCTGCACTATAAGGTAGGGGAGTATCAAGGCGCGATCGAGGATTTGACTAAAGGAATTGAGTTAAGTCCACAGTTAGCAAATACTTACAATCCTGTTCTTGCTAAGGCTTACTATCGTCGAGGCGTTTATTTCCACAAGTCTGAAGAGTATCAAAAAGCAACTGAAGATTATGAGAATGCGATTCGGATCGAGCCGAATACAAGTCTTGCAAAAAATTGTGCGGACTTGCTTGTCTTTGCCTCTAATTGTCTTCCTTTGAACACAGGAATCAGATAATACATTAAGGCTGTACGGGAAGGGCTAATATTATAACTATTGATGGGCTTTCATGTATTCTCTTAGTAAGGCGTTGATCTGGGTTTGATAACCACGACCTTGAGATTTAAACCACTCGAAAACATCACTGTCAATGCGTAAGGTAACTTGAGCTTTAGTCTTAGGGTTAGGCAAGCCTCGCTGAACTACGGCTTTAGCGAACATTTCAGGCGTAATTTCAGGGCAATCAGAGAAATCAATATCTTCATCAGTCATGGCATCTAGACGTTCCCAGTCAGTTTGAGATTTGCTCGAAGTAAATTCGTTGTTCATATTTAGTTGCTTTTCTAGCAGAAATAATGCGGGTACATTCCTCTCGTTCTGTATGGACGATAGCGACTACTCGCCCTTGCAACAAACCAAAAGTCACAAACCTTTGCTCCCCATAACTGAATCGTTCGTCCTCAACTGTTACGATTTCTCCATCAAAAACTAATGGAACGTCGATAAAGTCAAGTCCATGTTTGCTAAGGTTGGTAAGACGTTTAGTCTCATCCCACTCAAATTCCATACCTTGATTGTCACTAGATATTGTAACTACAATTTGTCGTTACAGCCACTTACTTTAACACATCTTTGGATTGTTCAGGTAGAGCCGATCGCCCCCTTCACCCCCTTCACCCCTCGCCATCCCATAAGTCACCACAACCCTGCGTGCCCGACACAGCAGCCGATCGAAACAAAACGCTAAAATAAAAGACACTATACAATTTCGGAGTTAATACTTGGCACTTGCACCCGATCGCGAAAACGTCCTAGCTTGGCTCTCACACCGCGTTCCTGCTGCCCGCATCACACACATCCTCGGAGTCGAACAGACAGCAGGAGACTTGGCTCGCCATTACGGCCTCGACGAAGCAAAAGCCCGATCGGCTGGACTGTTGCACGATTTGGCAAAATACTTCAAACCTCAACTGCTGCTGCAAATGGCCCAGAAGGAAGGTTTAGAGTTAGACTCAGTGTTGGAAGCACACCCGCATTTGCTGCACGCAGACGCGAGCGCGATCGTCGCCAGAGACGAATTCGGGGTGGTCGATCGAGAAATTTTGGACGCAATCGCCAATCACACCCTCGGCAGACCAAACATGAGCCAGCTCAGTTGTACCGTATTTATAGCAGACACGATAGAGCCGAGCCGCGGCAACACCGCCGAACTAGCAGCACTGCGCGAAGCAAGCTGGCAAAATCTTTATGCAGCCGTGTGGCAAACTAGCGATTATTCTCTTAAATATTTGCTAGAAACTCGCTGCTACATTCACCCCCGCACCGTACTTACCCGCAATTGGGCGCTGCAAATGGCCCGCGAATCGCGCGAAATAGGAAATTCGACGGGAAAGTCGATCGAACAAATCACAAGTTAAAAGTAAAATTTACCAGAAATCCCGTCCTTACTTTTGGCTTCAACCTAACTCCTATTTCCACTCTCAAACTGCCAACAACCGAAAGCCAATAGCGCGCCCATTCCCCCGAACCCATATCAATTAGGAACTTAAACACTTAATGTCAGATATAACCCAACTCGAATACTCCACGGCCCAGTCAACAGTAACGGACGCCACCACCCCAGACGAAGCCCGCGGCCTGATCCTGACCGTTGCTCAAGCAGCCGAAGACCGCAAAGCGGTTGATATTGTATTGCTCCAAGTGTCAGAAGTATCCTATCTGGCAGACTACTTTGCGATCGTCACCGGATTTTCCAACGTGCAGGTACGAGCCATCTCCCAAGCGATCGCAGACCAAGTAGAAGAGGAGTGGCAACGCTTGCCGCTGCGTACACAAGGGCTATCAGACGCAAGTTGGGTCGTCATGGACTACGGCGACGCGATAATTCACATTATGAAGCCTCAAGAGCGCGAATTCTACAATTTAGAAGCGTTCTGGGGACACGCCGATCGCCTTGACTTTTCCCCCGCAGAGGAACGCTAATGTGAAAGACACTTCTGTTTCTATTTGTCCCGTTCCACAAGAACAGCGACCGGTTAATGAATACCAAGAACTAACAGAATCATGGTTTTTTAGCTGGGTAACACTCAATTGGCCCCAGTATCTCGCAAAACTGGCTTGGGTATGGGGTTGGAGTTGCTTGATATCCGGGCCTCTAGCCTCCGCCAGCTTTGCTCCCCTCAAGTATCCAGTTCAGTTTTTCCTGACCGGTGCTGCCGGTGCCAGTTTTATTCTAGGATTAGCTTTGCTGCGACTCTACTTGGGTTGGTTCTACGTGCGATCGCGCCTTTCAAATCCCACAGTCGTCTACGAAGAGTCTGGCTGGTACGACTGTCAATCTTGGCCTAAAACTCCCGAGGTTTTGCTCCAAGACCAATTGATTGTCAACTACCAACTAGAACCAATTCTCAGGCGTCTGCGGCAGACATTTTATGGTTTGACAGTATTGCTGGTTGCTGGGGGACTAATTTGGAGCTGTTTGTAATCGGGAACGGGACAGGGGAGTTTTGAGTTTTGAGTTTTAAGTTTTGAGTTAGGAACGATCGCCAAAAGATTAACTTCACAACTCGCAACTCATAAATTACCGATCGCAACTCACAACTCCCCAGTACCCCAATCTAAAATCTAAAATCTAAAATCTAAAATTGATATGACAAGGGGAAAACGAACCCAAGCTCCAGAACTGGAAGTCACACTGCTGCGCGAAGGTATTGTGGAATCGAAGCACCGCGCCCAGGCCGCTGTCTGCGACAAGCGCGGGCGCGTTCTGTCTGTTGCCGGTAACTCGGAAACGGCCTCATTTGTCCGTTCTTCACTCAAGCCTTTTCAAGCTTTGGCGGTGACGGCGACTGGCACTTTAGAACGCTACGAATTGACCGATCGAGATTTAGCGATTATTTGCAGTTCCCATCAAGGTACGATCGAGCAATCGCGCCAGGTATTTAACGTCCTGTGGCGCTGCGACATCGACCCCTCTAAAATTCAATGCCCCATTCCCGAAGGCAAAAAGAGCGCCCTGCAATACAACTGCTCCGGCAAACACGCGGGAATGCTGGCTGTCTGCCAGCAACTGCACTTGCCTATGGAAAATTATTTGCGCCGCAAACATCCCGTCCAGCAGCTTATTTTGGGCAAAGTGGCTGACTTGCTGGGAATGCCTGCCGAAGAGTTTATCAGCGCTCGCGACGACTGCGGCGCTCCTACCTATCTGTTGCAGTTGGGGCAAATGGCGTCTTTGTACGCTAAGTTGGCAAGCGGCGACAATGTGGAGATGGAGCGGATTGTCCGCGCTATGACTCATCACCCAATGATGGTTGCCGGTGAGGGCAAATTTGACACAGAACTGATGCGCTTGACTCAAGGGGAATTGGTGAGCAAGTCCGGCGCCGAAGGGGTGCAGTGCATTGGCCGGGTTGGCGAAGGCATGGGCTTGGCAATTAAGGTGACGGATGGGGGAAAGCGCGCTCAATTTGCTGTGGCGATTCACTTGCTCAAGCAGTTGGGGTGGATTACTCCGACGATCGCCGAAACTCTTTCGGATACTTACCTGACTCTCAGCGATTTTAAGCGCTTGGAAGTCTCCGGCGAAGTTTCGATGCTTTAGTGCGATCGAGACTCGCTCGCCAATTTCAGCAACCCCTTCCACAATCTAAAAATTTTTTTGATTTAGGGGTTGCAATTTTCAGAAAGATATGTTTATATTAATAAAGAGACAAAA
>NZ_JAUBWA010000045.1:4348-50375 GCF_036702825.1 Microcoleus sp. A003_D6
AGCGACGCGGGATAGAGCAGCCTGGTAGCTCGTCGGGCTCATAACCCGAAGGTCAGTGGTTCAAATCCACTTCCCGCCACCAAATTCAAGCGAACCCTGTAATCGTTAAGGTTTCAGGGTTTTGTTTTTGGAAACCACTAGAGAGAGACAAAGCGACGCGGGATAGAGCAGCCTGGTAGCTCGTCGGGCTCATAACCCGAAGGTCAGTGGTTCAAATCCACTTCCCGCTACCAAATTCAATAAGACAAACCCCAGCAGCCTAAAAGTTGCTGGGGTTTGTTTGATGCCGTCTGTTTGATGCCGTCTGCGATCGCCTCTTCCAGAGGTTGAAACCAGTCTATTTTAGTCGGCAACAAAAATTAGGACACAGCACTGCTGTTTCCCTACCGCATATTTGTGTTTTTCCCAAACGGAAAAAATAAGACCGATCGTCAACCTCAACAATTAACAAAAATTAGGACACAGCACTGCTGTGTCCCTACCGCATATTTGTGTTTTTCTCAAAAGGAAAAAATAAGACCGATCGTCAACCTCAACACTCAACCCTATACATTTCGACAACCGTTTGTGCAAGCTTTATTTGGCAAAAATCTGCAATCCGATATCCATATTTTTCAACTCTGAATTGGGAATTGCTAAGTCGGCTGAGCTTCCAGCCAATCAAAAATCAGGTTTAACTGTTGCAGCGTAACTAACCCGTACTGCCACAGAACCATCGGCAATTGGCTGGCATCTTGTTCACCGTGTTGTCGGAGAGCAACGGAGATCGCAGAATTTGATATCGCCAACTCACCCCGCAAATAATCAATCAGTTGAGCCTTTCCCATCACCTTCACCGCCAGTTTTATGCGCTATTGTAAAAATTTGTAGCTAATCAGTCGGTATTGTCCGTTTATTTTCTCTGATTTTAGGTTCAGAATAGGGCATCTCGTGTGATGGAAACCGTACAGAACTTGTGATAAAACTCGGATAAAAAAGCGATCGCAGTCACATGAACTCCGAGCGCCAAAAATAGGGTTCCGCGATCGCTCCCGGGCTTCAAATTAATAAATTTAAAATGGCTAAAGTCCTAGCTGAAGCTGAACTCCCGCTTCTGTGCCGCTGTCGGTTTGTTGTGGAGGTAAAGGATTTCCTTGGCGCTGCGCGTCCGAAGGAGTAGTGATAAATTCCAATGGGCCATCGATTTTGAGGCGAAATGTGTCGCCCAAGCTGCTTTCCCGTCGAGAAGAATTAGTCGCCGTTTCTCCTTCAACAATCAAGTTTTGGTAATCCGAGTCTACTGTTCTGTCCTCCACAGTCCTGAGAGAGTCCCCAGATAATGTCGTTTCCGAATTTTGGGGCGCTGGTTGCAGTCTTTGTTGAGCGAGAACCGCCGGGGTCAAACCGATAAAAATTGAGCTCAGTCCCAGAGCAGTGCCAAGAGTAGCAATAACTGCGTTCATCATCAATCCCTCCGCTAGTTGCATCCCACTATCCTGATTGTACCCAGCCGGAATTAAGTTGCACTCTATCAAAAGTAGCTGCCTGTGGAGATATCAATTGAAGTTGCTGTGAAAACTTGCGTTCGCGATCGCCCTCCAACTCTCAGAAACCTGGTTTTTTACTCGATCGGCGGGATGTAACCTGTGTATTTTCGCCCGTCAAACCCGGTTTCCGCCCAAAGCGTGCGATCGCGAACTACCCAATCTCAAATCTCAAATCTCAAATCTCAAATCTCAAATAGTATGAGCGTCTAGAACGCGATCGCGAAGTGATACTGTAAAAGCCCGCGCGAGCGAAGCTATCCCCTTCTCCGAAGCAGTTCCCGAAGGGTAGGGAATCGCCAATGTTCCCAAAGCTCCCGATCGCGCTAAGATGGCGGTGGCAGTCGTTAAAAATTCAGTTGCCAGCGGCTGATTCCGAGTTATTTACAGCACTTTGGCTACTAAGCTGTTACGCATTTAAAATAGTATTGTAGGGTGCGTCAGCCCTATCTTGTTTCCCTTGCTTAGTAAGTGTTCTAGCTGACGCACCCTACAGGCCTCGTTAGCGGTTTAAATGTCGAACAGCTTAAAACCATCTCAACTTCAAAATCTGCGCTCAACAGGTTGTACTTTACCGAAATGTTGTGGGTTAATAATAGTTCTGCTTTACCATGCCAATCAAATATCTGACCGACCCGATTTTAAAAATGTCGGGCCAAGTGCCAATTCGCATCGTCCTTGTGGTGCCTTTTGCCATCCAGACTTTCGCTGCGGTAGGGCTGACGGGGTGGCTGTCGCTGCGGAACGGGCGCATAGCCGTTAACGATGTTGCCGCACAACTGCGGGCAGAAGTCACATCGCGCATCCAGCAACATATTTATACTTATATTGAAACACCCCACCAAATCAATCAGCTCAATCTCGATGCCATCCGTCTCGGCATTTTGAATGTGCAAGATGCTGATAATTTGCAACGCTACTTCTCTAAACAAATCAAAACCTTTGATAAAATTAGCTACATTCAATTCGCCTCCCAACAAAAAGATTTTATTGGAGTTGAACACCTCGACGACGGCAAGTTGCAAGTTCAGATTTCCAATCAATCTACTGGCTATAACTTTCAAAGCTACGCGCCGTCCGAGTTTGGGGAACCAACTAAGCTATTAAAAACTACTCTCAACTACGACCCCCGCGTCCGACCTTGGTACATAGCTCCCGTGCGGGCAGGCAAACCGACTTGGACTAAAATTTATACTTATTTTGATGCTCCCAAACTAGCGCTTACGGCTGCTCAACCAGTTTATGGCGAGGATGGGAAACTGATAGGAATCCTGGGTTGTGACTTGAAACTTTCCCAGCTCAATCAATTCTTGGAAAGTCTCAAGATGGGCAAATCAGGACAGACTTTTATTGTAGAAAGGTCTGGGCAATTGGTTGCAAATTCTACTCCTGAACCGCCATTTATTGTTAGCAACGGCGTTCCGAAACGGATTGTGGCAACAAGCAGCAAGAATGTTCTGATTCGATCGACCGCCCGCTATTTGACAGAACGCTTCGGGGATTTGCACAAGATTGACAGCTCTCGCCAATTAGATTTTACGATCGACGGTCAACGGCAATTTCTACAGGTGACGCCGCTCTCTGACAGCAGGGGTCTCGATTGGTTGATTGTGGTGGCTGTTCCTGAAGCCGATTTTATGGAAAGGATTAATGCCAACACTCGCTACACAGTGTTGCTGTGTTTCGGTGCTTTGGTGGTGGCGACGGCGATTGGCGCTCTGACTTCTAGGTGGATTGTGATGCCGATTCAGCGTCTGAGCAAGGCTGCGGAGGCTTTGTCGCGGGGAGAATGGGACGGGATGGCGGTAGATCCCCGCTTGATGGCGTCTGTAGAGCGGGAGGATGAGGTGGGTGTTTTGGCTCGCTCTTTTAATACGATGGCCGGTCAATTGGAAGAGTCGTTTACTACTCTCGAAGATCGGGTGGAATCTGCGATCGCCGACAAAAATCAATTAATTATTTCTCTGAAAAAATCGCAGCAAAAACTCGCTCTCCACCTTCATCAAACTCCTTTGGGGGCAATCGAATGGGATCTAAACTTTGAAGTAGCTGAATGGAATTTGTCAGCCGAAAGAATTTTTGGATACAACCGCTTGGAAGCAATGGGACGCCACGGAGTCGATCTCATAGTTCCTGAAAATGCTAAGGAGTATGTCAGGGAACTATCTATAACTTTGCTAACTAATCAAGGAGGAGTTACGAGCCTTAACGAGAACATCAGAAAGGACGGCAAAATTATTCTTTGCGAGTGGTACAATACCACTTTAGTTGATGCTGATGGCAGCATTATCGGGGTGGCATCGCTGATTCAGGACGTGACAGAATTTCACAGTGCTGTGGGGCAGTTGCGGGCTAGCGAGGAGCGGTTTCGCCAGTTGGCAGAAAATATTCATGAGGTATTTTGGATTAGAGAACCCAATCAAAAGCAGCTAGTTTATGTGAGCCCTGCTTGCGAGAAAATATGGAATTTGAGCTGTGAGAATTTGCAGTCAGAACCGGAGGCTTTTTGGGATGCTATTCACCCGGAGGATCTCGATCGCGTCAAGGCTGCTTTCGAGAAACAGGTGCGGGGCGATTATGATGAGGAGTATCGGGTAGTGCGATCGCCTACGGGGGCTACAACGGACGGTTCAGTTTGCTGGGTGCGCGATCGGGCTTTTCCAGTCCGCAACGAAATAGGGGAAATTTACCGCATCGTCGGCATTGCTGAAGACATTACCCAGCGCAAATTAGCAGAAGAATTCCAAAAAGTAGCCCAAACCGCTCAAGCTGCAAGCCAAGCCAAAAGCGCCTTTTTAGCGAATATGAGCCACGAATTGCGAACTCCCCTCAACGCCATCATCGGTTACAGCGATATGCTCAAAGAAGATGCTGAGGATTCAGGCTATGAAGATTTTATCCCCGACTTGCACAAAATTCAAACAGCCGGCAAACACTTGCTATCTTTAATTAGCGACATTCTAGATATTTCTAAGATTGAAGCGGGGCGGATGGAACTTTACTTAGAAAGTTTCAACCCGGTTAATTTAATTGAGGATGTAGTTTCTACTGTCGAATCCCTCGTGGATAAAAATTCTAATAAGTTTGAAGTTGATTGTCCGAGCGACTTGGGAATGATGTATGCTGATATTACCAAAACTCGTCAAATATTGCTCAACCTGCTGAGCAACGCAGCCAAATTTACAGAAAGCGGCACTATTACCCTCTGCATTGAAAGAGTTAAACATGACAGCTTAACAACTCAAGAAATAGCAGAACCTTCCGACTTAATAATTTTTCGCGTAGCTGATACGGGCATTGGGATTCCCCCGGAACAAATGCAGCATTTATTTCAAGCTTTTATGCAGGGGGATGCCTCAACTACGCGCAAGTACGGTGGGACGGGTTTGGGATTGACTATTAGCCGTCACTTTTGCTTGATGATGGGCGGCGATATGCAAGTTCACAGCAAGTTAGGTTCCGGTTCGGTTTTTACTGTATGCTTGCCGGCGCGCGTTGAATTATTATTAGATAAAACGGCGGTTGAAACCGCGTCTACAAAAACGAAGTCCGCCTCCGCGGACTGAAGAAAATAGCGTAATTTCAACCGTCCGTTCTTCAACCCGTACACCATCCGGGTTTTGTTTGTATAGACGCGGTTTCAACCGCCCGGTCTTCTTCTTCCTCCTGCTTCTTCCTTCTTCCTTCTTCCTTCCTTCTTCCTTCTTCCTTCTTCCTTCTTCCTTCTTCCTTCTGCTATACTTCCCGTTTCGACCGCCCCAAAAGTTGAGCTGTTAATACTCCCCCGACAAAGCCAAAGAAATGCGCTTGCCAGGAAACTCCCGGCTGCTGCGGCAAAACTCCCCAAATTAAACTGCCGTAGAAGAAACCGACCATTAAAGATATCGCAATAGACGTAAAGCTGCGTTCAAAATAGCCCCGCAGCAGCAAAAAGCCGAAGTAACCAAAGATTAATCCGCTGGCACCAATGTGCACGGAATTGGGCGCGCCGGTCAGCCAAACTCCCAATCCGCTGACTAGCACAGTGACGGCACTCACGATAAAAAAGTAGCTAATTTCTCGCAGCATTATCAACCAACCCAATGTCACAAACGGGAGGGTATTGGCTGCTAAGTGAGCAAAACTGCCGTGCAGAAAAGGCATAAACAGGATGCCTTCAAGTCCGTCGATGCTGCGGGGGCGGACTCCGTAGGCATTCAGCGCGCCTCGGAACACGAATACATCGACAATTTCGATAATCCAGAGGAGGGAGACGAAGCCGCCGAGAATGGCGGCGTGGCTTTGCAATTCGCGGGTGATAGTTTTGGTTTCTGGGTTGCTCATGGGTTGTGAGGGCGGTGATACCGATTATTTCTAATTGTAGGAGTTTCGCTCGCGATCGCGAGAAAAGATAGTTGGGGCGGGGTTTCAGGGTTTTTTGCAGCAGAGCTTATTTAAAAATATTATAACTTTTATTAAAAGTTCCGCATTTTCACGTATGGAATAATTCACCTCTATGCGTCACAATTGTAAATGAACTGTAATAAGGAGAGTCAACCGAAGGTTGAAGCTAAAACGTAGAAGGCAGAATTTTTACCCGATCGATAAATCCTTGGGGTGGAAATGAGGACAGTTTTTCGATCGCACACCGTGTCTAAAAAAAATCAGGAACTACTTTTCTCGCATAAAGTCATTAATTCAAGAAGTTCAATCCGGTAAAGCCAAACGAGTTGCTGTAGATACTGATTGTAGATAAGATCGCACAAGCTCTACAAAGAGTTCTTGGCACCTCGTTATAAAAGAGGAACAGAGCAAAATGAACGTATTTGAGCATACAGTCTCCTACCGAACTCTGCCAAATTGGGTATGGTTTGGCAAACAAGAAACAGCCGTTAATGTCGCTACAAATTCTCAACCTTACGGTCAAAAGCCACACTTTGACCCCTTGCATCCGCTAAAACAATGGCTTGATAACACTGCAATTAAAAGTCAAAAGTTGGCTCGGTTGCTGTGTAAATTTATTCCCAGCCAGTGTCCGTTTGAACGGGAAGTCAAAATTGGCGATCGCACTTTATTTTCCATTCCGCCGCTGTGCAAGTTAAACCCGCTTTACGAACAAGTTGTTGGGCTGCGCTTTCGTGCTTTGTGTTATTTGGCTGACGAGTGCGGCGTGGATGTGACTCCCTATTGTTAATTCTCCAAAAACTTTAATTTCTAACTCTCTTTTATGTTCGCCCTCCCTGTTCCTTGTTGGGGAGGGTTTTTTTATTTTGTGCGGGCGAATTAGCGATCGGAAGTGCGATCGGCTTTCCGAAGCTAATCTAAAGCCTTTACGTCAATCTCAGTTGGTGCGTACTGAGAATCTCCCCAAATTTCGGGTAGCGGTGTCACCCAGGAAATAGGGACAGAAATCACATCTAAAGTTTCACCATTTTTAAACACTTCTAAAGTATATCCAGATTCGGGCTGCTTGTTGGTGGGTGGGAGATTATCTAAAACAACTCCTGTGTCACCTTTCTTTACTGGACTATTAGGAACATCTTGCTTGAGTTTTACCCACTGAAATAATGTTGCTGTTGTCATTGTTGAGCCTCCCTATGACTTGTCAGGAGCGAGGTAATCCCTTGCTCAAGCATATCATTGATGAGGTGGGCGATCGCACTTTCCGAAGCTAATACAGCAGATTTCTGGTTTGTAGGGGCGGTTCTAAGAGTTCCCGCCCGCGATCGACCTGAAATTTGCTGCGACGATCCAACGGAGGACTTGCATTCCTTACTACGAAACTATTTGGAGTGACTATCGCTGTCTTCCTCTTCTTCCCTAATATCCTGGAAAATATGCCAAACCAAGCAAACAATACCAATGCAAAATCCTGAAACTGGATCTAACCACGAGATTAAATTGACGAGGCCAAACTCGGTCAATTGTCCCGAAACGCAGGTAAATTTGTGAGTTTTGACAATATCTTTCAACTCCTGGGAGAGTGATTTTTTACTCGATTCGAGGCTTTCTAGTTCTGCGTCTTCGATGAAAGCCAGCAAAATCCATAATTGAATTTGCGGATTTTGAGCCAAGATGATTTTGAATTGTTGTGTAGTCATGGCGGGTATTTGAGGAATTAATGAATTTACCAGTACATTTATCAAAGCATCCTGTAGCCCCCCAACATCAGTCCCAAAAACCTCCACTACAAGTGGAACTCAAGTAGAACTTATCTTCCACCTAGACTGCAAATACACCATGTTCAGCAAATATCTGTTACTATCTCAATCATTACATCGCTAAATATTCGGCTCATGGTGTGGGATGATTTTCTCAAGCGGATGGCTGTAGACTGCGGCCTGGCTCAAGGACAGTATCAAGTCTTTATAGAGAGATTTGCACAAAATAATATCGATAAGCTAGAAAGCGAGATAGAAGCGAATAGCAAGCTGCTTTTTGGCATTCAAGCTGAAGCTTATAAGAAGCAGAGGGGCGAGATTTACAAGAAATTCAGTTATATTTGTCCCCAACTGAAGACAGCGGTTGCTAACAAAGCCAAAACGCTGCGAAAGTGGCTTGAAAGTCAGTATTCTGCTGGGGCGATCGACATTTCAGCACCAGAAACAGCCAAAACATCGGAGTTTCCGTCACCAGCAACCCAAATTGACTGGCGCGAAACCTGCCGCGCCGCAGCCCAAGCCAAGCGACAAGCAGCCAACACTTTTTTTGCCAACGACTTAGGGCGAAAAATAGACCTCAACGAGATTCACGTCCCCTTGGGATTAATCGAACGCCAGCAAAAACCCCAGCGCCGCGATGATTTCTCCCCTCAAACAGGTTCCCAAGCTTATCAGGAAGCCGAAAAACTGATTCCCTTCAGTTACGACGAATTTTGCGAAAAAGTCCTTGCTAACAGCGACAGCCCTAAAAGTAAGGGGAAACGCCTTGCTGTCATCGGCGAACCGGGTGCGGGAAAAACTACTCAATTGTTGAAAATTTGCGATCGCATATTGGCGGAAACTGAATATTTGCCGGTATGGATATCCTTAGCAGAGGTGAAAAAACCTTTGTGCCAATATTTAATCGAAGATTGGCTGCGAATAGCGGCGGGACAATTGGATGCTGCACCTGCGGAATGGGTGAAAGAATTTAATGAATTACTGAGTGAAGGAAAAATCTGGTTGCTGTTGGACGGCGCGGATGAAATGGGAATAGCCGATTCTCTGGGAACTCTATCGCCACAGTTGAGAGAACGGGTATTTGATAAAGTACGAATAGTAATCAGTTGTCGCCTGAATATTTGGGAGGCTACGGGGAATGCCCTGTCTGATTTTGATACTTATAGAATGCTCGATTTTAGCTATGGAGACGGCGATAATTGCGATCAGGTGAAATTGTTTATCGATCAATGGTTTACCCCCCTTAATCCCCCCTTGGCAAGGGGAGAAACTGGCCCAATTCCTAATCCCTTACCAAGGGTGAAAACTACTTCCATTCCTGCTCCCCCCCTTACCAAGGGGGGGCTGGGGGGGGTTCTACGCGCCAAAGAAACCACCTCAATTCCTGCTCCCCCGCTGGGTAAGGGGAAGCTGGGGGCGAATCTCCGCGCCGCCTTAGACGAACCGGGAAAAGAGCGAATCAAAGATTTAGCTCGCAATCCCCTGCGGCTATTCCTGCTGTGTTTAACTTGGGAATTCGGACAGCAAAAATTACCGGATACTAAGGCCGAACTTTATGAAGTATTTGTCACAGCGCTTTATGATTTCAAAAAACAAGCTTTCCCGACAACAGCAGCACAGAGAAGAGACTTAAATGCTGCCTTGGGAAAGTTTGCACTGACAGCTATTGAAGCTGGATATAAATCGATATTGCCCTATTGGTTTGTGAGCAAACATCTGGAGCAACCGCATCCAGAGTTATTTGAAAAAGCAATTGAATTAGGTTGGCTGAATCGAGTCGGAGTTGATGCCGAAAACCCGCTGAAATCTGTTTATGCTTTCTATCATCCTTCTTTTCAGGAATATTTTGCAGCGTGCGAGATTGAGGATTGGCACTTTTTCTTGAATCATGTGCCGCAGAATCCGCAGCAGGGGATTTATCGGATTTTTGAGCGGCAGTGGAAAGAGGTTATGTTGATGTGGATGGGGCGAAAGGATGTGGATAGGGAGGAGAAGGAAGCGTTTATTGAGGCGTTGGTCGAGTTTGATGATGGAATTGAACATGAATTTTATTGGTTTAGAGCCTGTTTTTTAGCGGCTGTTTTAATTGATGAGTTTAAGGATTGTTCTTTGGGTGATGCGATCGTTGCACAAATTGTCGAATGGGGATTCGGATATTTTAATATTGAAAAACAGGAGTGGAGGAGATTTCTATATCCAATTGAAGAAGGAGCAAAAGCAGTATTGCCAGAGAGCTCTCGTACAAGAGCGATCGGCGCTTTAACTGAATTGATCCACACCTCTGGTGATAAATTTACCCGGCGGCTGGAAGCAGCAACAAGCTTAGGAGAAATAGACGAAGGCAACCCAGATGCGATCGCTGTTTTAACTGAGTTAATCCGCACCTCTGGTGATAAATTTATCAGGATGAAAGCAGCACAAAGCTTAGGAGAAATAGACAAAGGCAACCCAGATGCGATCGCCACTTTAACTGAATTAATCCGCACATCTGAGTATAAATCTAGCTGGTGGCAGGCAGCAGAAATCTTAGGAGAAATAGGCAAAGGCAACCCAGATGCGATCGCCACTTTAACTGAGTTAATCTGCGGGGGAGATGGACATATGGGGTTGAAGGCAGTAGATAGCTTAAGAAAAATAGGTAAAGATAACCCAGATGCGATCGCCACTTTAAGTGAGTTAATCCGCACCTCTGAGAATGAATCTATCCGGCTGCTGGCAGCAGAAAGCTTAGGGAAAATAGACGAAGGCAATCCAGATGCGATCGCCGCTTTAACTAAGTTAATCCGCACCTCGGAAAATGAATATATCCGGCGGTACGCAGCAGAAAGCTTAGGAGAAATAGACGAAGGCAATCCAGATGCAACCGCCGCTTTAACTAAGTTAATCCGCACCTCGGAAAATGAACATATCCGACAGATTGCAGCAAAAACATTAGGGGAAATAGACGAAGGCAATCCAGATAGGATCGCCACTTTAACTCAATTAATCCTCACCTCGGAAAATGAAGAAATGCGGTGCTATGCAGCAGAAAGCTTAGGGAAAATAGACGAAGGCAATCCAGATGCAACCGCCACTTTAACTAAGTTAATCCGCACCTCGGAAAATGAACATATCCGACAGATTGCAGCAGAAAGCTTAGGGGAAATAGACGAAGGCAATCCAGATACGATCGCCACTTTAACTCAATTAATCCTCACCTCTGACAATAAAGAGACTCTGTGGATCGCAGCATATAGCTTAGGGAAAATAGGCAAAGGTAATCTAGATGCGATCGCCACTTTAACTGAGTTAATCCGCACCTCTGAACAGGAAGAGACGGGGTGGAGCGCACTAGATAGGTTAACGATAATTTTGACAGAAACTCAGCAAATGATAGGGGTTATCACTGCCTTAAAAAATTGTCTATCCGATGAGACTTGGGAAAATAACTGGGATAAATACGAAAATTCCTACAAAGTCATCTCGCGCTGTGCCCAAAATCTCCCTTACCCCACCTTCTATGACGCATGGCACCATCCACCCACCACACCCCATCCCGAAGTTCCCGATACAACCGCAGTCGGTTTCACCTCAACCACATCAACCCTCAACTGGCAAACTTTCCCCCAAGACATTGCCAGAGAAATCAATAATCAAGCCGAATTATCCAATCAAATCCAACTCCTGTGCATCGACAGCAAAAACTTCATCAACCCCGACAACCCCGCCGCCAAGATTTACACCCAAATGCTGAAACAAGGCTGTCCCAAATGTGAGGATAGCACGAAAACAATGGCAGATTTACAAACTTATTGGGATTTGCTGCTGATGGATAGCGAGAAATCTTTCATCTTAGTATTCTACAACTCGCGGGGAGAAGAGGCGACTGGATTTAGCGAGACATTTCTCAAGGATTTAAGCAAGTTTGACGGCAATATTGTTATTGTTAGCGAGAATAACGCGGATTCGCTGACAGCTTTTTCACCCAGTCAATCTGATTTGATTGGAGCGATTGTGCGGTGGATTTGCCAAGTTGTATGGGAAAGTTGATCGATTTTGCTCATCTGATATAGTTGGATTTTAATACCATTTTTACAGAATTTTAGTACAAAATTTGTGTTGGTTTGTTTATATTGCAATACGGTTCACTTAAGACAGATCCCCCCTAACCCCCCTTAAAAAGGGGGGGACAAGAATGCCCTCAAAGTCCCCCTTCTTAAGGGGGATTTAGGGGGATCTCCGGGGCATAAATAGTGTTAAGTGAACCGTATTGAACTATAAGTGCGATCGGGTGATACGCACCCGTAACCCACGAGGGAACTTTTTAAGTCTCGCTTTTGGGTTTTTCTGGCCCAGAGGGTACTTCTCCCCTTTGTTGGGCTTCCAATAAAGCCGTTTCCACGAGAAAGGCTATCAGGTTAGCTGTGGATCTGCCTTGTTTATCAGCCCATCGATCTAAAGCTTCATATACGTAATCAGGAAACGTGACGTGAACGCGCTTGCTCAATGTAAAAGTTGGTTTGTTGACTAACGCTTTTAATGGTACAAGCTTAGGTTCTCGATCGTGTTGTTACTCTGCTCTGAAAAATCTAGTGACACAAATTTGGGCTTATTATGTTACAATTCCTCTAATCCGATTCCGGATCAGTCAAAAGCCAGTCCGACGCTTTCCGAGGGCTCAGGACTGGCTATGGCTCCAATTAACAAAGGAGATACACCTATTATGCCGTATGAGAAACGTCTCAGACCGTGGATTGTGGTTCGTTTGCTTCCGAACCTGCAAAGGACAGTTGTGGGTCGGTTTCGCAGTTGGTCTGATGCAGACGGTCATTTGCGAGTTCTCAAACAACTGCTTCCGGCTGCTCGATTGACGGTAATTTTCGATCCGATCGACTAATTTGGGTTGCGACTATCTGAAAGTGCGCGCGAGCTTCGCCGCGCGTACTTTCGGGCAATGTTAGACTGGACGCAAGATATGAATTGAATTGGGTAAAAAACCGTGACAGCTACTCTACAAGTAACAGAACAGCCAACAGCACAGCGATACTTTACTCCAGAAGAATATCTAGCTCTGGAAGAAACAGCAGAGTCTAAAAGTGAATATTGCGACGGACTAATTATTCCCATGACAGGTGCAAGTACAAATCACAATCACATTTCCCTGAATATGAGTATAGCATTACGTCTTGCTCTTAAGGGACTTGATTATAATGTTTTCATGGGTGACGTGCGCCTGTGGATGCCGAAAAAGCGATTTTATACTTATCCCGATGTGATGGTAATTCCAGGTAAACCTGAGTATTACAACAATCGCAAAGATACGGTAATAAATCCTCAAGTTATTATTGAAGTTTTATCGAAATCTACCAAAAGTTACGATCGCAGCGATAAGTTTCAGTTTTATCAAACGCTGCCGACCTTTCAAGAGTATATTCTAATTGACCAATCGCGAGTTTATGTAGAGCAGTATTGCAAGTTGGCAAACAAGCGATGGTCGTACAGTCAGTACGATGAAGAGGATACAGCGCTAGTTTTTGATTTTTTTAAAGTTGAAATACCGCTGGCAGATATGTATGAGAAGGTGGATTTTGAGGCGGAAAATGAGCCAGAAGATAGCGGGGAGGAATAAGGGCGATCGCTTTTTTGGAAATGCAGGTTATTATTTAACTGAGCGATCGCACTCAAGAAAAGTATTTATTCAACATCCTTGTGGGAGAATATCAAGATGGCAGCCACTTTGCAAACAACCGAGCAACGTTACTTCACTCCTGAGCAATATTTAGCACTGGAAGAAACAGCAGAGTACAAAAGCGAATATCTCGACGGGGAAATTATTCCTATGACAGGTGGCTCTACGAATCATAATCAAATCGCTGGCAATTTGTACATTGCTTTGAGTCTTACTCTCAAAAAAAGGAATTACCGCATCTTCATCGGTGACGTGCGTCTGTGGGTACCAAAAGTGCGACTGTACACTTATCCCGACGTAATGGTAATTTTTGGGCAACCTGAGTATCGCAACAATCGCACTGACACGATTACCAACCCTCAAGTAATTGTGGAAGTTTTATCAAAGTCTACTAAAAACTACGATCGAGCTGACAAGTTTACATTTTACAAAACTCTTCCTAGTTTTCGAGAATACATTTTGATTGACCAAACCAAAATTAAGGTCGAACAGTATTCTAAAACCGAGAATAAAAGATGGTTGTATTCTGAGTATGACGAGGAAGATACCGCATTAGTGTTTAATTCCTTCGAGGTTGAAGTTCCTCTATCTGATGTTTACGAACAAGTTAATTTTGAGGAAGTTGAGCAAGAAGATAGTCAAAATCAGGAGTGAGGGCGATCGCACGTTTGTTGGAAAAGGGCGATCGTCCTTATTCCTCCTATTTTAATGCAAACTCTTCTCTTGAATGTCAGTTGAGCTGTATTGAGAATCTCCCCAAATTTCAGGTAGCGGTGTCACCCAAGAAATAGGTACAGCAATCACGTCTAAAGTTTCACCATCTTTAAAGACTTCTAAACTATATCCAGATTTGGGCTGCTTTCGGGTTGGATGGAGATGGTCTAATACCACTCCCGTGTCCCCTTTTTTTACTGGACTATTAGGAACATCTTGCCTGAGTTTTACCCACTGAAATAATGTTGCTGTTGTCATTGTTTAGCCCCCCTATGACTTGTCAGGATAAAGTAATGGCTCTCTAATATACTTCATCATGGGTTCCAATATCAATCAATATAATCAACTCTTCTGCTGTTTCACTATCTCGATCGAGACTATAAATAATCCGACAATCGTACTCAACCCAACACGCCCATAATCCTTCTAATTGACCGCGCAATTTATGAGATTTTAAAGATGGTTCAAATTGGTCATTTGCTCAATTTTCCAAAATAGCCAAGATTTTAGCTTCTAAGTGTGGATTTTTGCGAATAATCCGCTTAAAAGCTCGCTTAAAGCTGTTATCCCATACTAAAATTCTCATTCATCATCATCCAGTAAATCAGCTTTCAATTGTTCTAGATTACCGCGCTTGACATTCCCTGCTTTGAACGCGGCTAGGGTTTTTCTAGCATTTATAGCAATTTCTTCGCGACGATTTTCAATCCGCCGTTTTTGGATTAATTCAACTAATAAGTCTTGTTCTTCTGTTGAGAGAAATTCAACATATTCAATGACTTTTTGTAAAGAGATAGAATCGCTCATAAACCTTAACCTTTATTTATTTGCTTTCGTATTTTTGCCGATACCTTTCGATCGCTGCTTTCAGCTTAGAGTTAAGTTCTGGTGGGTTTTCAATCGCTGAGGTGACAATTTCCCAATTTAGTTCGGAAAGAACGATCGGTTCTGGTTTGAGTGGCATTTCTTGAGCTAGATTTAGAGCAACTTCGAGCAGATATTCGCTCAGACTAAGACCCCACAGGGTAGCTGCTTTTTCTAACAGTTCTTTTTGTTCCTGATTGATAGTTATCTCAAGGGTGCTTGTTTGGGGAGTTTGTGTAGGGGTTGACATATTTATTCACTGAGAGCAAGGTTGGCTCATTTGATATTATAGCAATTTTTCAGGTGGGCGATCGCACGTTTGTTGGAAAAGGGCGATCGCTCCTGCCTGGTGTTAAACTGAATTTAGCGGTCGTGTTAAGCAAGAAAAAAATAGCCGTGATACCTCTGCAAGAACAAATTGTTGACAAACTGAAAAATTTCTCTGAAATCAAACTGCAAAAAATCCTCAACTTTGCTGATTTCCTGTTATTGCAGCCCAGAAAGCAGGAAGTAGGTTCGGCGGCAGATGAAACTGGCAACAGCAAACCAGCAAATATCGATGAAGAGTCCGAGGTTCATTATATTGGTGGAGTTTTAGTCGTCAAAGCATCATTAATCAAAAATCAAGAACGGATTAATTGGGATACAATTATTCCCGATATGCGCGAAGATGCAAAATATCTAATTCAAAAGACATGACTCAAAATAATTTACTGTCTCGCATCTCAATCGACTCGAATATCTGCTTTGGTAAACCCTGTATTCGCGGTCATCGCATCTGGGTTTCTCTGATTCTTGACTTTTTAGCTAGCGGCATGACTTTGGAAGAATTGCTTGAGGAATATCCGGGAATTGAACGAGAAGACATTTTGGCTTGTATTGCTTATGGGGCTGAGTTGGCAAGAGATTATTATGTCGAAATTCCTCTTGGTGAAAAAAAGGTAGTTTTAAAGTGAAGTTAAAACTTGATGAAAATTTGGGCAGCATCCGCGTTGTTTCGATGTTACGTTTGGCTGGCCATGATGTTGCGACTGTACGGGAACAAAATTTGAGTTCAACACCGGATGAATTATTAATTGATATATGTCGGAGGGAAGATAGATGTTTGGTGACTTTGGATAGGGGGTTTGGCAATCGCCTCCGCTACAATCCTTCTGATTATTCTGGGATTGTGTTACTGCGTCTGCCTTCTCAAGCGCAACCGCAAGATTTGCAAGCAGCAGTAGAAATATTAATTCGCGGATTGGATGCGGCAGAAGTGGCGGGTAAATTGTGGATTATCCGAGGGGAACAGCTTTTGGAGTATCAAGCAATATCGTCAGATGAATCTGACTAAAAATTTACCAGATACCGTAGGGTGCGTCGCAATCGACCATTTACGAAATAGCGATCGATTAATTTATTATAGCAATAATGATGATAGCGAGATTAGAGCGTTTGATATTATGACAATTTTTCAGGTTGGCGATCGCGCTTGGTTTGAGAAGGGCGATCGCACTTTTATTTCCTTGCATCTAAACACTTTCCAAACATTCTCGTTTTTCTCCTTCAGATTCGCGCAGATTTCTACGCTGCAACAGCGCATCTATCGCGGGATTGATCGTTTCCTGAACTTCTCCATTTTCACCGTGAATTACCACATCAAGCCATTGAGTTTTTGCAGAACCCACTGCATATTTCAACGCTGCTTCCTGAGAGGAAAATACCTTTTGACTTGACTCTGCATTTTCCTCTGTCACAGCCCACCCATTGGGATGAGGTGCTACGTGCAGTTTGTGATTCAATTCCTTCAATACCCGCTGCCGCAATCCAATTAAAGTAATGCCGACAATTGTTTCACTATCCTCATTGTAACGGGCGATCGCACCATCGCTAATGTCCACAGCTACCCCTTCGCGCGGTTCTCCCAGCGAGAGATAGAGAACATCCGCTTCTTTATCGTAGAAACCTGTAATAGTTGTGGAATCTTCGAGAATCTTTACTGTTTTGTCCATATAATTCGTTTATTTGATGATGGCTGTTTTCTAAGGTAAGCTGTGGTAATAAATCCATCATAGTTACTTATTTCTAGATACACCACTATCACAAATCTCCTACTTTCGGGAATCAAGGGATAGAAGCGTAGGGCAAGTAACCCACCTGTAACGTCATCAATTTGAATTAAATCCGGGTTCTCTAAAGTTTCTAAAACCCGATCGTATTGATCTTGCATCTCAGGGTGTTGTTGCAATATATGCTGCCATCGCTCTCTAGTGAGGCGAATTGGAACATTATTGAATGAATAGCCGCTCCAAAGTAAATTACTATCTTGCGTCATTTTATCTTAGATTTTCTAGATAAGCAAGGGCATCCACAAGAGATGCCCTCACCGCAATCCAAACTACGCGCCGACAGATTCCTTGGCGGCGTAAAGCACCTCAACGGTAATCTTCTCAATCCCCCGATCGCGCGCAAACTTCTCAGTATTCCGCTTCACCTTACCCCGCACAAAACCGGGGATTTTATTCAACTCCGCCTGTCCGTCTTTCGTCCAACCCATATCAGAATCAGCCGAAATACCCTTAGTAATCACTTCCTTGGTATCGTGGCCGCCGAAGATTTCCAGCAAGTGGTCTTCCATTCCCAAAGTGAAGGAATTGTAGACCAAATCTACGCACTGATTCGTGCCTTCATAACCCAAAAATGGCTTGTAGCCGATCGGGAAATTTTGAACGTGAATCGGTGCAGCAATCACACCGCACGGAATATCAAGCCTTTTACCCACGTGGCGTTCCATTTGCGTGCCGAAAATTGCCGAAGGTTCCGCTTTGGCGATCGCATCCCCGATCGCCCCATGATCCTCCGTCACCAGCACTTCATCACAATACCCTTTTACCTCTTCCCGGAACCAATCAGCATCGTGTTTGCAGTAGGTTCCTGCCCACACAACGTGGATTCCCATCTCGCGAGCCAAAATCTTCGTCATCGCCGCAGCGTGCGTATTATCGCCAAATACGACGGCTTTTTTGCCGGTTAAGTTTTGGCAGTCGATCGACCTTGAGAACCAAGCAGCCTGCGACACAAATCGAGTTTGTTGGTCAATAAAATTTTCGTAATCAACATCGGCACCTTGAGCGTTCAAAACTTGCTGAATCTTGCGGATACAGCGCGCAGTTTCCACCACACCCATCGGCGTAATATCCACCATCGGCGTGCCGAATTCTTTTTGCAAATACTCCCCGGTCATCATCCCCAATTCCCGATAAGGAACCAAGTTAAACCAAGCGCGCGGCAGTCTTTTTAAGTTGTGAACCGAAGCACCTTCGGGAATAACTTCATTGACTTCAATGCCCAAATCTGCCATCAAACGCTTCAACTCGGTGCAGTCGTGCTGGTTGTGGAAACCCAGGGTAGACATACCGATAATGTTGACAGATGGTTTTTCGCTTTTGGCTTCTACTAAATCGCCTTTTTTGCGGGCTTTGTTAATGTAAAATTGGACGATTTGATCCAAAGTGCGATCGGCAGCTTGCAATTCATTGACGCGGTAATGGTTAACATCCGCCAGCAAGACATCGCCTTTGGCATCCAATTGAGCTCGCTCCACGAAGTTTTCCAAGTCTTCTTGCAGAATGCTGGAGGTGCAAGTGGGAGTCAACACGATTAAATCTGGGTGCTCTTCTCTGTCTTTGCGGGTGATGTTGTCCACCACCCGTTCCTGCGAACCCCGCGCCAGTACGTGTCTGTCAACGACGCTGGTAGTTACCGGGGTGAAATCCCGTTCCCTCTCCAGCATGGAACGCATGACGTTGAAATAGTCGTCTCCTATGGGTGCGTGCATGATTGCGTGGACGTTTTTGAAGGAAGTGGCGACGCGCAAAGTGCCGATGTGGGCTGGGCCTGCGTACATCCAATAAGCCAATTTCATAGGTTTTTTTCCTGGTGCTGGTTGAGAATTGCCCGATCGGGCGATTACTGCTAAATTTTAAGGTTGTTTCTGATTTTCTCACTGGGTGAATCCTTTAGAAATAGTAACTTTCTGAGGATTTACAGATTTGAGAAATGCTCAAACGCTTTTGCTGCTTGGGATTTAACTGGCAATTCCCACAACTTTACCTTGGTTTTATGGCAATAATTCTTAATTTATTGTCAAGTTTCGTTAATAAGCTGTTACGCATTTAAAATAGTATTGTAGGGTGCGTCAGTCCTTTCTCGTTTCCCTTGTAAGCGTAAGTGTTCTAGCTGACGCACCCTACAGGCCCCGCCCGGTGGTTTAAATGTGTAACAGCTTAAACCGGCAAATTTTATCAACGCAGGATACCCCGGACGCAAGCCACACCTAGATTGGTGCAATAATTTTCGCAAAAAATACATATTGACTTTTTAGCCAACTCCCAATAAACTATTAATTAATTCACTATTTTCCCGGCATAAAGACTTGCAAAGCGGGGGAGATATTGACGTAAAATTAATCCTTGACAAATCCCATGAAACTATCCAAAATAGACTTGAGCAACGTATTAGCAGTGGGTCACTCTAACGGCCAGCTAGGACTGTTAATCGATCGGGGGGAACAAGTCGAATTTATCGAAATTGCCGCTCCAGAAGCTGCAATGCAAGGGCTGCAAATGGTTGATTTCATCGCGAATACAGATTCAACCGAACTCAGTGCTGGTATAGAAT
This sequence comes from Microcoleus sp. A003_D6, assembly GCF_036702825.1. Classification (NCBI taxonomy): domain Bacteria; kingdom Bacillati; phylum Cyanobacteriota; class Cyanophyceae; order Oscillatoriales; family Microcoleaceae; genus Microcoleus; species Microcoleus sp. A003_D6. The sequence continues at coordinate 23,920 of NZ_JAUBWA010000045.1, forward strand.
TAAAAGAAATTGCTTCAAGCCCAGAACCAATTGCGATGATGTCGGTAGATTCCGAAATGGCTAGATCGATCGGATACGACGAAGAGGAGCAAGTTTTGCAAATAGAATTTAGCAGCGGGTCAGTCTATCAATACAGCGATGTGGAACCGGAAATTTGGGAATCTTTCCAAGATGCTGATTCTACAGGCAAATTTTTTAACTCCGAGATTAAAGGTTATTATTCGAGCCGGCGCGTTGATGACTAGCGTGTAGTTAGGAGTTGCACCTTTGGGCGGTTTGATTGAGGTGTGAGGCCTTCATTCAAGCAATCTCCTAAAAGCTGAGATTGTTTTTTTTCTCAGGCGCGCGATCGAGTCTCACAGTAAATCCTTGCACAAATCTTGTATTTGTGCTTTTCTTTACGTAACTGCTGAGGTGACGAAACCCCGAGGGTGCTTTTGTCACCTCAGCAGTTCTTTGCTGTCAAGGCGTGTCTTCCCACACATCCCAAAAGATATCTCTTGAGCGATAATGAAGAATAACATAGGATTTACGAAAAGAAACCCGGTTTATACGAAAAAATCTTGGGCTGGTCAACGACTAGCAACGAAGAAACCCGGTTTCTAGCCCGCCGCGCGTCAGTCCTGTAACATTGACCGAAAGACGAGACGCAAGCCCCTGGCTTCAGACACGGGGAAAAGTCGGTAGCGGTTTCAACCGCCTTCTTCTTCAAGTTAGTCACAATTTTAACATATCTATTTTCTCCAATGATCGTTCTACTGCTAAAATAGTTTCATGAAACAACGATATCAATACCGCATATATCCAAACTTTCAGCAAGTTCGCAGCCTTGCTAAATTGTTTGGTTGCTGTCGGGTTGTGTGGAATGATTCACTAGCACTATGTAATTCAGCAGACAAGCTACCTAGTAATGGGGATTTGCAAAAAACCTTCATTACTCAAGCTAAGAAACTAGAACAACGAGAATGGCTAGCGAAAGTATCGAATATTCCACTACAACAATCGATTGCTGATTTAGGAGTGGCTTGGAAAAACTACTTTGATTCACTCAAAGGTAAACGAAAAGGTCTGAAAGTTCACCGTCCAAAATTCAAGAAACGTAATGGAAAGCAGTCGGCACGGTTTAGGAAGGGAGGTTTTTCTCTTAAACACGGGAAAGTCTACCTTGCGAGGATTGGGCGAATCAAAGTCGTCTGGTCAAGGGAATTACCATCTTTGCCAAGCTCAGTTACGATAATCAAAGATGCTGCAAATCGATACTTTGCTAGCTTTGTGGTTGAAATCAATCCGGTAATCCTACCAGACAACGGACAATCTGTTGGTGTGGATTTAGGTATCACCGACTTCGCTACTTTGAGTACAGGTGAAAAAGTAAAAGCTCCCAAGCCACTCAAGAAGAATCTGAGGAAACTTCACAAGGCACAACGCAAACTAGCCAGGAAAAAGAAGGGAAGCAAGCGAAGGGAATTAGCGCGTCGGAGTGTGGCAAGAATTCATGCCAGAATCTCTGATATCCGCAAGGATTTTCTACATAAATTAAGTACCAAAATTATTCGTAAAAACCAAACGATAGTTTTGGAAGACCTCAACGTTTCCGGCATGATGAAAAACCGTAAATTGTCTCGTGCTATTTCTGATTTGGGTTGGCGAAGTTTTCGGACAATGCTAGAAGCCAAATCAGAAATGTACGGAAGAGATTTCAGGGTGATCGGCCGATGGGAGCCAACTAGCCAACGATGTTCTTGTTGCGGACAAATTGGCGGGAAAAAAGAACTCTCGGTTCGTGAATGGACTTGCTTATTTTGTGGAGTTGTTCACGACCGAGATGAAAATGCGGCGATTAATATAAAAGTCGCGGGTGGATTGCCCGAGAATATAAACGGACGTGGAGGACGGAGTAAGACCGCATCTAATGCGGCATCTTCCAGTGAAGCGTCAACCCACCAATTCCCTAAGCAACTTTCTTTGTTTGGGTAGATTGGAATCCCCCTGATTCATCAGTGGGGAGGATATCAACAAGCACACCTAATTTGAGAGAACCCAACTATGATGGCAATTCCCGGCGTTGCAGTTCTCGCTCTCATTTATGAAAGCAGCACTTCCCTGGTTTACCGCGGCCACAACGAGCAGGACAACCAACCTGTTATTATCAAACTTATCAAAGAAGACTATCCCACTCCTGAAGAACTCAATAGATACAAGCGTGAATATGAGATTACTGCCAACTTAAACCTGCTGGACGGAGTTGTTAAAGTGCACAAGTTGCAGCAGGTTAGAAATAGTCTGGCAATGATCTTAGAAGATTTTGGTGGCGAATCTTTAAAAATATTTATGGCCTCCCAAAAATTTACCATTTTAGGATTTCTGACTACTGCCATCAAAGTTGCTGAAACTTTGGGAGAAATTCACAGCAAAAATGTAATTCATAAAGATATCAACCCTTCTAATATAGTTTTTAATCCTGCTACAGGACAAGTTAAACTTATAGATTTTAGCATTTCAACTGCATCAAACCTGGAAAACGTTACGAATAAAAATCCCAATTTTTTAGAAGGCACTTTAGCCTATATGTCGCCCGAACAAACCGGCAGAATGAACCGGGTAATCGATTACCGCACCGACTTTTATTCCCTCGGCGTCACCTTCTATGAAATCCTGGCAGGACAGCTCCCTTTTCCCACTACAGATCCAATGGAGTTAGTTCACTGTCACATCGCTAAACAGCCAGTATCTCTCGCTGAAATTGCACCTGATATTCCTCAAGCTATTTCACATATTGTGATGAAATTGTTAGCAAAAACCGCTGAGGAGCGCTATCAAAGTGCTTGGGGACTAAAAGCAGATTTGGAATCCTGCCTGTTTCAGTGGCAAACATCTGGGGTTGTTTCTGAGTTTACTCTCGGCAGCCAAGATATTTCCGACAAATTTCAAATCCCTCAAAAACTTTACGGGAGACAGCGAGAAGTTGAAACTCTTTTAGCTGCATTTGAACGGGTAGCAGCAACCAATAATCGAGGCAACCGCATCGAAGATTCCCAAATTTCTGTCATCAAGAAAGAGAGCAAATCCAAAAAAGAAAGTGCTCTGTCAGCGATCGCGAGAGGACAGCATAAATCCCGCAGCGAGATGATGCTGATTGCCGGTTATTCCGGCATTGGCAAATCTGCAATGGTGAAGATTTTAGACAAACCTATTACCCGCAGGCGAGGCTATTTTATTTGGGGAAAGTTTGACCAGTACAAGCGGACTATTCCTTACTCTGCCGTTGTCAGCGCTTTTTCGGAATTGGTGCGGCAACTGTTAACTGAAAGCGAATCTCAATTAGCAGTTTGGCGCGAAAAACTCCGCACTTCCTTCGGTCAAAACGGGCAAATTATCATTGATGTACTTCCCGAAGTTGAACTAATTGTCGGAGCTCAGTCTCCTGTAGCTGAATTGGGCCCGACGGAATCTCTGAACCGCTTTAATTTAGTCTTTCAAAATTTCATTCGCGTATTTTGCCAGCCAGAACATCCGCTGGTAATTTTTCTAGATGATTTGCAGTGGGCTGATTCTGCTACTCTCAAGCTGATCGAATTGATGATGACAGATGAAGCTACGCAATATCTGTTTTTAATTGGCGCTTATCGGGATAATGAAGTTAGTCCCACTCATCCTTTAATGATGACTGTGGAGACGCTGCGAAATCAGGAAGCTATCATTAATCAGATTGCTTTGTCGCCGTTGGGGGTAGAAAACATAACTCATTTGATTGCGGAGACTTTGCACAGCGATCGAGAATCTGTCAAAGCGTTAGCTGAATTGGTAATCAGCAAAACCGACGGCAATCCTTTTTTTGTAAATCAATTCTTGCAAACATTGTATCAGGAAAACCTGCTAGTTTTTCACCCGCCACAGTCGGGTAGCAAGGGCGGCTGGCATTGGGATATGACTCAAATTGAGCAGTGCGCTATCACTGACAACGTAGTAGATTTGATGGTACAAAAATTGAGAAAACTGCCAAGTTCAACGCAGCAAGTTTTGCGTTTAGTGGCTTGTTTGGGCAACGAATTTGATTTGAATACTCTTTCTTTGATTCATGAAAAAGAAGCCTCGGAAACTTTTTCTCACCTGTTGCCGGCGATTAAGTCGGGACTGATTCTGCCAACTTCGGAATTGGAAAGCAAGTCATTAGATTACGTGCTGTTTCCGCTATTAATTCTCAATTACAAATTTTTGCACGATCGCGTACAGCAAGCAGCTTACGCTCTGATCGACGACTCGCAAAAAAAGGCAGTTCACCTGAAAATAGGCAGGCAAATCCTAGAAAACACTCCGGCTCAATATCGAGCTGACAGAATCTTTGAATTAGTCGATCACTTGAATGTAGCTCGATCGCTAATTAAAGACGATCGAGAATTAATTGAACTGGCAACGCTGAATTTAGACGCCACCCGCAGAGCAAAAGATGCCACTGCTTATGTTTCAGCATTGCAGTATTTGACCGCAGGCATGGACGGTTTGACCGCCGATATTTGGGATTCCCACTACGATTTAGCCTTTGCCTTGCACATGGAGCGGGCAAATGTTGAGTATTTAAACGGTTTTTTTGATAATTCCGAAGAATTTATTAATATAACTTTGGAAAAAGCGCGATCGCCCTTAGAAAAGGTAGAAATTTACAACCTGCTGATCGTGCAGTACACCCTCCGGGCGAAGTACGAGGAAGCTGTTAAAGCCGGAATCAAAGCTTTGAACTTGCTGGGAATTGACTTCCCGCTAGACGGGCTGCAAAAAGTCATATCCGAAGAATTTGCAGCAGCCACAAACTTTCTAGCAGGTAGAGAAATAGCTTCCCTGATTGACGCCCCCGAAATGACTGTACCCGAAAAAAAAGTTGCAGTCAAATTAATTACAAACTTGCTCACATCGGCGTACCTCAAAAATCCCGACTTGTGGAAAGTCAGCGTTTTAAAAGGAGTCAATCTTTCTCTACAATACGGTTTAGTACCCGAAGCCTCTCTTTGCTATGCTGGCTACGGTATGTTCTTAAACGCAGTTTCGGGAGATTACAAAGCTGCGTATCAATTCGGCTTGCTGTCGCTGAATCTCAGCGAAAAATCTGGCAATATCGGCTTGAAGTGCAGAGCTTGTTCATCCCTGGTCAGTATTTTTTATTACTGGTTCAACCACATCAAAGATTCCCACGCGATCAGCAATGAAGGATATCAAGCAGCTTTAGAATCAGGAGATTTAGAGTATGCGGGTTATATCCTGTCCAACCGCATAGCTAACTCATTTTTTCAAGGTAAAGAAATCTCGCAAATTCTGGCCGACACGAGCAGGTATTTGCAGTTCAGCCAAAAAACCAAAAATCAGCTTGTAACCGATATATTATTAGGGGTAGATTTAATTCTGCGCAACTTGAGCAAACTCACTTCTGAAAAGTTTGTATTTGACAGCGAAGATATCAGCGAAGCTGAATACGTACACAACTGTCAAGCTCATCAAAATTTGTACTCGCTCTGCCTTTATCAGATTCGCAAATGCCAGGTAATGTACTGGTACGGCAACTTCAATGAAGCGCTACAACTAGCTTTGGAAGTAGAAAAACAGCTATCTTTTATTACCGGAGCGATACCAGCTACGGAATGGAATTTTTTCTTTTCTCTAGTTTTAGCCGCCGTTTTCCCAACTGTTTCAGAAGACCAGCAAAAGCAATATCTGGAAAAGTTAGAAGCCAACCAAAAACAAATGAAAATTTGGGCAGACAACTGTGCCGAGAATTTTCTGCACAAGTACCTTTTAGTACAAGCAGAAATAGCCAGAATTTCCAAGAAAGACTCAGAAGCTATAGAATTGTATGACCTATCCATAACTTTCGCTCAAGACAATGAGTTTGTCCAAAATGAAGCGCTAGCAAATGAACTAGCAGCTAAGTTTTGGTTGAGTAAAGGCAAATATCAATATGCCAAAATTCACTTGCGCGAAGCTCACTCGTGCTACTTGCGCTGGGGTGCAGTCCGCAAAGTAGAAGATTTAGAACAGAAGTATCCGCAATTGCGGGAAATGACGCCGCTCAATGGAAGTTTTAACAACAATGAAACTACAACAACTATTCATACTTCTACTGGCAGTGATGCGAGAGTGCTGGATTTAGCAACTGTAATGAAAGCATCTCTGGCGATTTCCAGTGAAATTGTCCTAGACAAGTTGCTGGCTTCTTTGATGAGGATATCGCTGGAAAACGCGGGCGCACAATCCGGTTTTTTAATCTTGCTTAGAGATGGAAAACTGTTAATTTCAGCTAAAGCGTCAGTAGTTGCTGAAGATGTAGCGGTGCTGCAATTTACGCCAGTTGAAGAATGTCAGGATTTACCGGTGACGGTGATTAATTATGTGGAAAGGACTCGCTCGGACTTGGTGTTGAGCAATGCGGCGGCTGAGGGGCGATTTACGGCCGATCCTTACGTGGCAAAACACCAGCTCAAATCTCTTTTGTGTACGCCGATCGTCAATCAAGGCAAACTAATCGGCATTCTTTATTTAGAAAACAACTTAACTGTCGGGGCGTTTAATTCCCACAGATTGGAAGTTTTAAGGCTGCTTTCTTCCCAAGTTGCTATTTCTTTGGACAATGCTCTGCTTTACAATTCGGTGGAACAGAAAGTGCAAGAGCGGACGCAGGAATTAAATGAAAAAAACGAGCGTTTAGAACAAACTTTGCGGGAACTCAAACTAACTCAAGCTCAGTTAATTCAAACGGAAAAGATGTCGAGTTTGGGGCAAATGGTGGCTGGTGTTGCTCACGAAATTAATAATCCTGTAAGTTTCATTTACGGAAATCTCAATCCGGCTAGCGAATACGTGAAAGACTTGCTGAAATTGATTGAAATGTATCAGCAGCACTATCCAGAACCTGCTGATGAAATCATAGAGGAAATAGAAACAATCGAACTGGAATTTTTGATCGAAGATTTGCAAAAGCTCCTGGATTCTATGAAAGTGGGAGCGGAAAGAATCCGGGATATTGTACTCAGCTTGCGGAATTTCTCGCGTTTAGACGAAGCGGAAATGAAGTCGGTGGATATCCATCAGGGCATTGACAGTACGGTGATGCTGTTGCAGCCGCGTTTGAGAAAAGAAGGCGGGCGTTTGGGAATTGAGGTGGTTAAAAAGTACGCTAAACTGCCACTGATTACTTGCTATGCGTCGCAGTTGAATCAGGTATTTATGAATATTTTGACAAATGCGATCGATGCGCTGCTGTTGGCAAGAGATTGCCCGGAAAACTCTCAGAAACAGCCTGCTATTACAATTTCTACGGAGGTGACTGACAGGAATTCTGCGATAATTAGAATTGCTGACAGCGGCCCGGGGATGAACACTGAGGTGCTGCACAAGATATTCGATCCATTTTTTACAACTAAACCGGTGGGTTCGGGAACTGGTTTGGGGCTGTCTATTTCTCACTCGATTGTTGTTAGTTCTCACGGCGGAAATTTGACCTGCGTTTCTGCACCGGGAGAGGGTTCGGAGTTTGTTATTGAAATTCCGATCGCCCCACGGCAAGTTTTGTAAAGAAGGAAAAATGGCGAAGTTAAGTAAGACGGCGGTTGAAACCGCATCTACACAAGCAAAACCCGCCTCCGCGGGTTGAAGAAAGAAAAGAAAAATGGCGAAGTAAGACGGCGGTTGAAACCGCGTCTACACAAGCAAAACCCGCCTCCGCAGGTTGAAGAAAGGAAAGAAAAATGGCGAAGAAGTAAGACGGCGGTTGAAACCGCGTCTACACAAGCAAAACCCGCCTCCGCGGGTTGAAGAGATCGGAGGTACGGTTTCAACCGCCGTCTGCATCTAAGAAAACTGTACTTGGCGGTACAAATCGGCGATCGCAATTTCGACACCAACCGATTCAAGTAGCAAAGAATCGCCCAAATTATATTCGGATAGCACCCATTGCCCCTGTTGATTGCGCCGAAACATCTCTACTCCCGGCTGTTCAACTTGCACCAAGATATACTCTTGCAGCGTTGAAAATTGGCGGTATTTAGCAAATTTTGCGCCGCGATCCACTGCTTCGGTGGAAGGTGATAAAAGTTCGATAATCAAGGAAGGAAATTGTACCAATTGCGGATCGTTATCGCGATCGTCGCAAGTTACCACGACATCAGGATAAAAATAATTTTGTCCTAGTTCTACCCGTAGTTTCACAGCTAAAATGTAAATCTCGTAGGGGAGATTAAGGCGATCGTCTAATAGCTTGAAGAAGTTAACGCAAATCCGATTGTGATTGCGGGTTGCGCCGCCGATCGCGACTACTTTGCCATCCCAATACTCGTAGCGTTCCTCTTGGGTGGATTCCCAAGCCAGATATTCCTCTGCGCTCATCAATGTGCGATCGGGTAAGGCAACCATAATGCGATCGGGGAATGAAGTCTGTTTTTATAATAGCTCGAAGATGGCGATCGCCCTTTAATTAAACCGAGTTTTGCTAAGATTTAATAAAGAGGTTTGGCGTTATGACGGTTCGCGTTTAATATTCTATCAGTTAGATGGTCAGGAATATGTAGAGCGGGAGGTTTCTCCTCACTTTCCTTTTTTGTCGCCATCTGAGATTATGGGATTTTTGGAAATGCAAGAAAATGTGGGTGAAACGTCGATGATTCGAGGGTTTAGGCAGTGGGTGAGGAGTCGAATTCAGTCAGGGGAATGAAAGGGATATTTATCAGTGATATCCCAAGCTTCCCGTTCTTCAAGTTCTTCTTGCCAAGCTTCTGGGCGATCGCGTAAGGCAAGATAAGCTTGGTTGGCTGCTGCTAAAAACTGTTGTCTTCGGTATTGTTCGATCGCTTGTTCGAGGATTGTTTCGATTGGTTTTCCTGAGAGTGCAGAGATTTCTGCGAGGGTTTGATAAGATGTATTGCTAATTGTAACTGTAGAAGTTTTATCCATGTTACTTTTTTACTTACCTCGACGTTACGCACCTATTATAGCTTAAAAGCTTGGGGTAGCACAGGGGGGACGCCCGTGTCACGAGGGAGACGGATGGATGACTCGGGCGATCGCGCTTTTTTAACCGCTTCGGAAGCACAGGCGGGACGCCCTAACTGCAAAATTACACCGCTAACTTTTGCTTGCGCTTGCGCCAAGTACCGATCGCACCAACTCCTAACAATGTCGCCAATATCGAAGAAGGTTCCGGTACTGCTTCAGTCTCTCCGATCAGAGCCATAGCGTCATTGTTGCATTCAAGAATTAAAGTAGCAACATAACTGTCAACCGGTACCAAAGATTTATCAAACTTAAACCCAATAGTTTGACTACCGCGCGCTGGAAGTGCAGCGAAAGCTAACCCGGCAGCCACCAACTCTGCATCGTTAACCATCGTAATATCCCCAACTTTATTACCTGATGCAATTACATTGGGAATGTGAGTTTCGGGTCGATAATAACTTGCTTCATTGGTGTAGGGACTGTAGTAAGGATCGTTCCACGCTAAATCGCCCATTCGAGCCTCCAAACCAGTCCTCTTATTCAAGCCGGAATTGTGATTGTGCAGATTCCACCAACCAGCATTTTCTGTAACGACGCTGGTGGCATTCACGCCACTATAAACACCTGTTCCCGGTGTTTTTGAATCATTGTTGGGAGCAAATCGAATGCCAAACAAATTATTGCTATCGTTGGCAGCTTTATAGTTTCCCTTACCTGAGAAATCAAAGAACAAATCCCCCCAACCAATATTGCCATTGCTAACTGGCATACCCTCAAGGTAAGGCCCAGTATTGATTCCCATTAAAGGAGTATTAGCACTAATCGCCACCCAAATGGTATTGGTAGCTAAATCGTCTTTGACAGCCATACCGTAGATTTCATATTCGCTGCCTCCAAGACTGTCATAGCTCGGATCTGTCGCATAATTCCAACCCAAATTTAAAGTTCCAGCAACAGCCGTTTGTTTGGCAGTAGTTCCTAAGAAAATGGTTGCTGTAGCAGCACCGAAAAGAATTGCTTTTTTGAAAATTTTCACGGTAAATGCCCTCTCAAGTATACAGATAACTATCAGCTCAACAGAGAATGCCAGCGGGAAAGTCCGATCGACCAGATTGGAAAGAGCAATGTGCGAGACGTTCTCAATCCCACGCAGTTAACCGCCAACTCGCAAATGCCCGATCGCAAGTGTTCACTTATCTATCAGAGCTCTGTCTGACTTTTTATGCAGAGCGCGAGTTTTTGTAATGAAATTTAACAAATGAGCTCTAGTTTGTGCCAGCATGACCAGATTCCTTATTAATTGAGCTAAGAATGCGATCGCTCTTCGTTATTCCACAATTTGCTTCCCACATTTCTAATATCTCAGATACAGCAGATTCCACATTTATGAAGTACACCCGCCTATCGTTAGCTTCCCCGTAGGACACGGCAGTGCCGTGTCCCTAAACTTCACAAACCTGGAATACGCTGTATATATGATGAATTAGATTTACCTACTCAACTAAAGCCTGCCGCTGAGCCTCCAACAATTCCTGAATCCCGGTTTCTGCCAAATCCAAAATTTGATTTAACTGACTCCGGCTGAAACTTCCATCTTCGGCAGTTCCCTGAATTTCGATGATATTCAAATCTCCATTCATTACCACATTACAATCAATTTCAGCCGCCACATCTTCAAGATAATTCAAATCTAAAAACGGCTCTCCTTCCAAAAGTCCCACAGACACGGCCGCCACTTGACGAATAATGGGCGATCGCACTAAATCACCTTTTTGCACCAACTTGTTCAAAGCATCAGCCACAGCCACAAACCCGCCAGTAATTGAAGTCGTGCGAGTCCCCGCGTCAGCTTGCAAAACATCCGCATCGACAAGAATCGTCCGTTCGCCCAACAGTTCCATATCCAAGCACGATCGCAAACTGCGCCCAATCAACCGCTGAATCTCTTGAGTGCGTCCCGATAATTTCATAAATTCCCGCTCTTGTCGCTGCGGCGTAGATCCGGGTAACATTCGGTATTCCGCCGTCAGCCAACCTTGTCCGGTATTCTCCAAAAATCTAGGCACTCCCGGCTTGATTGTAACGCTGCAAAGTACCTGAGTATCGCCACTTTTTGCTAGCACCGAGCCGCTGGCAAATTTGGTAAACTCTCGATCGAAACTAATCGGACGAAGTTGATTTGGCTGTCTGCCATCGGCACGTTTTATAGACATAAGTTATTTGTTATTTGTTATTTGTTATTTGTTATTTGTTAAGCTGTTCTGCATTTAAATTGTATGTTAAAAAAAAATCAAACTCTTGTGGGGAGTAGGGGTTGGGCGTCCCGCCCGCCCTGAATATACAATTTAAATGCGCGACAGCTTATTCGTTATTGGTAATAATCAACTGCCAACTGCCAACTGCCAACTGCCAACTAACTATTAACTATTAACAACTTTAAGAATATCCTGCTGGACTTGTTCAGGGGATTGATCGCCGTTGATAGTTAACAGCTTGTGGCGATGCTCGTAATAATCTAAAATCGGGATAGTTTGCTCCTCGAATAAATCGAGCCTGCGCTGCAAAATTTCTGGACTATCGTCCGATCGATCCCGTTCGATCGATCTGCTCAACAAAACCTCGATCGGAACTTTCAACCAAATCGCCCAATCTAGTTGCTGTGCCAAATCTGAGAGCAAAAAATCCAACTCCTCAGCTTGAAAAGCCGTTCGCGGATAGCCCTCCAACACCCAGCCATTAAAGACATCCCACAGCAGCAGTCGGCGACGAAAGAATTCAACAATAGTTGCGTCGGGAACTAATTCCCCTCTTTCCACATAAGACACCGCCAACTTGCCCAAATCTGTGTCTTCTGCGATTTCCCCCCGCAGAATGTCCCCCACAGCCAGCAAAGGAATGCTCAAAGTGCTGCACAGTTGTTGTGCCTGAGTTCCTTTTCCCGCTCCTGGCCCTCCCAGAATCACCAATCTCACCGTGCCTTGCTCCTAGTGCCGCGACATTCAAAGTTTACGCGATGTATGTACCTTTCTTGAAAGCCCTGGACGCAGCAACAACCCTCATCACCTTGGTTTTTCACCCCATAACTGTATAACTGTCGCGCTCCACGGCGTATTTTGGTAAAAAAACCTGATTTCTGGGTAAGTGCTTGCTTGAGTTCAAAAATCGAGCAAATAGCTGCGATCGCCTCTGCCGCTAGCTTTGTATAGGTTGTACATCTAGCGTTCGATCGGATGTGCGATCGGCCCAGTACACTATATATTGTTAAGCAGGCTCCATCCCTGTCAAGGTCGGAGCTGCACTCAAGACTTAGTTGCTGATTAAATATTGCCCTATGGTTGCTCAGTTACAAACCCCTAAACTCAACTTAACCCACAGCTTGCCCTACACTGTTGAAGGGCTGGTGCAAGTCTTTACAGGCCCGCACCGCTGCTTTTTTACCAGTGTCATGGCTGGGGCCCTCAGAATTGCAGGACAGGGGGCTCCCGTGCTAGCGGTGCAGTTCCTCAAAGGGGGAATCAATCAAGGACACCAGCATCCAATGCGGCTGGGGCAAAATTTAGATTGGGTGCGGTGCGATTTACCGCGCTGCATTGAGAATGCCGATTTAGATGAGCTGGAGACGCGAGCGATCGAACAATTGTGGCAGTACGTTCAAAATACGGTGCGCGAAGGCCGTTACGCCTTAGTTATTCTCGATGAATTGAGTTTAGCGGTGAATTTAGGCTTGATTCCCGAAGCAGAAGTGATGGCATTGATTGACAGCAAGCCACATCATTTGGATCTGATTTTTACCGGGCCATCCATGCCGCAAAGAATTTTGGATGTTGCCGACCAAATTACTGAAATTCGCCGGAGTCAAGGACAATGATTCAAGTTGCGATCGCCCGTTTGGCGGTCGCAATTTTTATGTAAATTTTTATGTAAAAAAAGAGGCGATCGCTTAGCTCACGCGAGCGATCGCACGCTTATCAATTTAGCAACAACATTACGCTGGAACTACCGGATCGAACACAACACTCAATCGATCCGCCGGAACCATCCGCTTGAGAATTTTCAAATGACCGTCTGCATCAGACCAACTGCGAAACTCACCCACAACCACCTTTTCGACATTCGGAAGCGAGCGAACTATAGTCCACGGCTTGAGACGTTTTTCTTGCAACATAATATATATCTCCTTGGTAAATTGGAGCCAAAGCCAGTCAACCATGCTTCGACAGGGGGCAAGGACTGGCATTTGACTTTGTAAACTTGCCCTTCTCTCAAAACATAGCACAAAAAAAATGGTTTGTGATTATATCTTATTTTCCGCTTTTTTTACACCTAATTTCTACATAAGATATGATTAAACTCAAAACTTGTTAACTCTTTAATTCGCAACTCAAAACTATTTAATGACTAACACTTCGATTTCGCTTGGGATGCAGCTTGACTAATAACTTCTCTCGAATGCCGAATGACGAATGCTTACAAATCCCGCCGCGACAGCAGAAACCAGATCCCACCCAAACCCAAAACACCGCACAAAACCCCGCCTTCCCACCCAAAAACAGTCCCCCCCGGCAAATGTCCAGGCTTTGCCTTAGAAGTAAAATTCAGTTCAGAATAGTATACCCACTCATTGTTAACCCGCCACCCCACTCGATCGCCAAACTTCTCCCAAACAGTAGCATCATAAACACCAGCCTTTCCCCCCGACTTTACCCACAAACCCTTTTGCACAGAAAAACCGAACCTGCGGTGGCTGTGTCGCACCCAAAGTCGATCGATAGTCTCCAAATCCTTAGCAGGAAACTTCCTAATATCTTCCTCGCTCAAATAACCCCGTGAAACTTGCTGCATCACCTCCAGCATTTTCACAGAAGTTTCCTCATCAGCCCCCCGCCAATTTTTAGCAGCCAGCAGCCTTTCCAACTGAGAATAATCAATACCTTTTTCCGACTCTAAATTCACAGAAACGAGCCGATGATCGGTCACAGGTTGAGTCGGTACAGAAGGACTGAGAACATTTGCCTGCTGCAAGTTTTCCGTCGCTGGGACAACAACAACTGGAGGTTTTAAAGCCTCCAAAACTTCCACAGCAGACTTGTAGCGGTCTTTAACATATTCCTGAATCAACTTATCCAAAACCCGACCTAAATCCTCGCTAATTTTTGTTCCTTTCGGCAAAGCCTCCCTCCAAAGCCAGCGGCCTTCAAGCGGGTCGTAAAGGTCATCGTGAATGTCCCCGTAGATATCCAAATAAGGCATAACAGAAGTCAGCAAGCGAATGCAACTCACCCCCAAACTGTAAAGGTCGCTAGCAGGAACAGCCCTACCGTGCCGCTGTTCTAGAGCCGCGTAGCCGGGAGTTCCCAACTTAGTTCCAGTTTTGGTCGGAGCCTCAGCTACTACCTGTTTGGCAACCCCAAAATCTATCAGCACCAACTTGCGATCGCAATGGCGACGGATCACATTCTCAGGCTTAATATCCCGGTGAATTACATTTCTGTCGTGAAGAAACTTCAATAAAGGCAACAAATCTAACAGCAGTTCGCTAGTTTTAATTTCGCTATAAGCACCATACTTTTCTAACTCATCTTTTAAATTATTGCCATCAATAAACTCTTGTACCAAATACAAGCTACCATCTTCCTCAAAATAAGAAATCAACTGAGGAATTTGTGGGTGTTTCAGTTCGTATAACCGCCTTGCCTCTTGTTCAAACAGTCGGACATACTTTTTAAAATGAGCGGGCTTCCGCTGAAATTCCTGCGGCGGCGACAACTGTTTTATAACGCACAGCTCCTCAAATTTTCCATGATTTACAGCTCGGAAAGTCCTGCCAAATCCTCCGTCGCGCAGCGGCTCAGTTGCTGCATAAAGGTCTTTTAGGAGCAGCTTTGAACCACAATTAAGACAATACTTTGTGCCTGGTGGGTTCTGACGCTTGTCTCTTGGGCAATCGAGATTAAGGCAGTATGTCATATATTAAAAAAATGCGAACAAAATTATACTGAGGGTGTCATTTTATTCAAGAGTTCGATCGCGAGCTGGTTTTTGTTGAGGCGAGACCCCGAACCTTACGGAGGCAACCGTCACCCTCGCGATCTGAGGAGGCGCTCTCGCCAGACTGCCCCTGAGCAAGTATAACTCTCTTAAGGGTTTGACCTCAAACTCGAAGCCCAAATCTAACCCTAAACTCCGAGAAGGCGCAATACATTTGATTTAGCGGTCAAATAGCCACCAGATTAAACAGAAATAGTAATTTATTGCCGGCCCAGTTAGCTCTGCTACGCGGAAAAAAAAACTTAGGATTCCGCCTGAGATATAATTTTATTGCCAGAGATAAGCAAACTAACGGAAGCTGTCGCCGCTCTTGCAGTGCGATCGACCTTAATATTTTACCTGTATAAATTTTTACCGAACCTTGCCAAATCAACAATCCAAAACTCCCCAACAAACCCACGTTAAAATAAATACTAGCTTGCACGCTGAGCAATCCGAGCGCGACCTGACAAGCAGCCTGTTTTCGCTGTTTCCTTTTTTCAGCTATTACCAGTTATATTTATTTCGATCTGTCTCCTTAATTAAGAACTGCCAGTGACACCAAAACTACTGCCCTCTCAAACTCCAAACTCCGGCAAAAAATTACCAAAAGTACCCTGGTTCGAGCGGTTCATGGCACTGATCGCCCTCGGAAATTTCAGCCTAGTATTATTTGACATAAGTTACGTACCAGGGCGAGATTTCTACTTTAGGCAACTGCCAGTTATCACCCAAGTATACGACCCATTTAAAGGAATTCAACCCCACCGAGACACCCAGAAATATCTAAAAACCTTAGAAGAATTAAAAATTCAAGTAGTGCAAACAGGCTTGCCATCTCCCCAAGTTGCAGCAAAATTGCAGGAAATAAACAATCTAACCGCGAAAATGATCGACGAAGATCCGTTTCGAGTCGCATCAAAAAGCGGTAGCCTAGAAAAAATTAAAGACCGAATGCGCGATCGCATCCCGAATCCGCAAGACTCCGCCAAACAATCATTCCAAACATTCTGGAGTCCTGACTATTTAAACAAACAAGGCTGGCAACAAGAAATCAATTGGTTTGACGCCAAAATCAAGCCGTTAATCGCCATTAACTATTACCGCACGATCGGAGACAACGGCGAATTTACCGACAATTTCTGGCAAATCGACCTGCCTTTTATTGCCATATTCGCGATCGAATTTCTAGCCCGCACCTACTTCATCAGCCGCCGCCACCGCAGCGTCACTTGGCGAGCAGCCATGCTCTGGCGATGGTACGACATCTTCCTGTTCCTCCCATTCTGGCGGCTGTTGCGAGTATTACCCGTCACAATTCGCATCCACCAAGCCAAAATGCCGGATCTGCAACCCATACGCACCCAAATCAGCCGAGGTTTCGTCGCCAACTTCGCCCAAGAATTGACCGAAGTAGTAGTAATTCAACTCATCAACCAGATGCAACAATCAGTTACCACAGGCGAACTAGCTCGTCAACTATTTCAATCCCCAAAACAGCGATATTTAGATATCAATAATATCAACGAAATAGAAGCGATCGCCACCCATCTAGTCCAAGTAACCGTCTACAAAGTCCTCCCCCAACTCCAGCCAGACCTAGAAGCCCTCCTCCGGTACAATATAGAAACCTTCCTCAAACAATCCCCCCTCTATCAAGGATGGAAGCAAGTACCCGGACTGGGAAACCTCCCCGCACAGCTAGCAGAGCAATTAGTTGCAGAACTCTCCAAATTAGTCACCCTCGGCCCCCAAGATGCCTACGAAGCCTTTAAAATCGCCAGCGAAGACCCCGTAGGTACCAAACTCTCAAGCCAGCTTGTCCAACATTTCGGGCAAGCTTTAGGAGACGAACTGCAACAGCAGCAAACCTGGAAAGAAATACAACTGCTGCTGTGCGACTTCCTAGAAGAGTTCAAAATTAACTACATTCAGCGGTTGAGCGAAGAAGACTTCGAGAAAATTTTAGAACAAGCCAAAGAACTGCAACGGATAGCCCCCCGTTAGATGGTCAAGCAACCTCAGTTCACTCAGAAACTGTTGCTTAACTTTGAATAATTGGTATTACACAAGTGGATATTCCTCGGTTGAGATTTCAATTTTACGGACGCTGTAACACTTTAATTCTGGAATCCCTTGTAATTCCGGCTAATAGTTTGCCATCAGGACTGACGACTAAACGACTCATTTGCTCTGGCTCTCGATCCAGAACTGCTTCTAGTTCGGCTGTTTGCAGATTCCACACCATCAGCCCCTTCGGGGTGCTACCAATTATAAAATTACTGCTGACCGTCATATCAAATGGTCTAAATATCTGACGAGAAAAGCTTTGTTTTGCTTTAATTTTTCCTGTTTTTAAATCAGATACTTGCACGTCGAAAGATATTTTTCCTGTTTTTTTGATACTAACCAGTGTCTGCCCATCTAAACTGATGCGTGCTATGTCTGAAGGGCTAAAAAAATTTTGGAGGACTTGTTGCTGGTTGGTTGTCACATCCCACGCCATAAGTTTACTACTCGGCAAAGTAAAAAGTACCGTTTTGCTATCTGGACTAATGTCATCGAAATGGGAATAGGGCAATGTTGCTTTTTGCTTACCCGTTGCAATATCCCAGACTTTGATCTCACGATCGATACCGTCATCGAGACTAATAATAGTCTTTCCGTCAGAGGAAATATCAACATGAGTAACATTGCCAGAGTGACCTCTGAATATATGAGGAGGTCGATCTGAGGTAATATCCCAGATGCGAACTAGGCGATCGCCGCTACCAGTGACAACAGTTTTACCATCAGGAGCGATCGCCAGAGCATTAATTGCACCTGAATCACTCCGTAGAGTTTTTTTCAACTTTCCTGTTTGCAGTTCCCAGACTTTAATTGTTTTATCTCGATCCCCACTGACTAGAGTTTGGCCGTCCGCACCGATCGCAATGGCAGAAGCCCTAGAATTCCCTTCTAGGGTACGAAAAAGTGAAAAATTGCAATAGGGAGACTCGACTGCATCATGGGAACAGTACATCCGTCTGTATTGAACAAAAGGGAAAACCTCCCAAGGATCGTTTCCCAGAAGAATTACAGTGACGGCTACCGGAATCCATAAGGCTTTGCGTTTCCAGTTCCCGGACTTTAAAATTTTCATCATAAAATTGGGTAGAAACCCCGTCCTGCAAAGACGGCTTTAATTTAACTTTACTCCTCCTCTGGCGATTCTCCCTCTGGCGATTCTCCCTCTCTCCCCTCCAAGAATCGCCGAGATCCGAAGGCGGTTTGTCACCAGGCGGGCGATCGAGCTAAACTGGGAATTGAGATAAACTGCGATCGAACTCAAAGCTTGCACCTCTGTCATGAACAGGCAAGATGCCTGTTCCACAAAGAGTGAATCTTCTTGTGGGGTGGGCCCCAGAGCCCGCCCCAGAAAAACTTTTTGACAATAGTGCAAAATGTGATATCGGAGGAAATTCTCAAACTTCTTGGAAAAAATTGTTTTACCTAGGAGTGGGTCAAGCCCACTTTTTTTGTTGCATTAGTCGCAGGAAAAGAGCTCTGGGCATTAGATTTGCAAGTTTAGGACTTATCCAAGCCCGTGTCCGAGTTCAGGAGTTTTAAGTTAAGTATTCGATATGACTCACCCCCTAATCCCACAAATCATTGACTTAGCTACCCCCGTTGCGGAAACACTGGGATTGGAAGTAGTGGGAGCAGTGTTTCACACCAACCAAAATCCTCCCGTCTTGCGGGTAGACATCCGCAACCTCCAGCAAGACACCGGTTTAAGCGACTGCCAGCGGATGAGCACAGCCCTGGAAGCCGAGTTAGACGCAGCCGAAATCATCCCCGACGCTTACGTGCTAGAGATTTCCAGTCCCGGCATATCCCGCTTGCTCAGCAGCGATCGAGAATTCATTACCTTTAAAGGTTTCCCCGTGACAGTCCAAGCCACGGAACCGGACTCGCGAATCAAAGAGTGGAAAGGACTACTGATCGGCCGGGATGAAACAACGGTTTATCTCAATCAAAAAGGCCGACAGGTTAAAATTCCCCGCCCTCTAATTGGCAAAGTTGAACTAGACGAAGGAACAAAGGAAAGGTAAAGGGAAATTTTGAGATTTGAGATTTGAGATTTGAGATTTGAGATTTGAGATTTGAGATTTGAGATTTGAGATTTCCTCGCAGTAAGCTAAAAACGCTTCGCTGCGAGTTAATTTTTAAGAATCAGATATATAGCAGCGGGTTGAATTGGAACACAAAATAAATTTTGACAGCACCCAGCTTCCTTAATCTTATCCCGTAACTCATAAATCATCAACTATCGCTTTTTCTCAAAAACTACCAATTACCAATTACCGATTACCAGTTACTTATTACCACAGAAAAAAAGGAGTGTTTTATATGTCAATGGTTCCCCTGCCCGGACTAAAAGAAATGGTCGAAGGTATTAGCAAAGAGCGAAACTTACCCAAACACGCCGTCCAAGCAGCCTTGCGAGAAGCCTTGCTCAAAGGATACGAACGCTACCGCCGCACCCAAAAACTAGACCACTTCAGCGAAGAATATTTTGACAATTTTGATGTAGAACTCGACGCAGAACAAGAAGGTTTCCGCGTTTTAGCCAACAAAACCATTGTCGAAGAAGTCACCAATCCCGATCACGAAATATCACTTTCGGAAGTGCAAGAAGTAGCCACAGAAGCTCAACCTGGCAGTATCGTGCTCGTAGACGTAACACCAAATCAAAAAGAATTTGGTCGCATGGCCGCCATCCAGACGAAACAAGTTCTAGCTCAAAAACTGCGCGACCAACAGCGCAAAATGATTCAAGAAGAGTTTAAAGATTTAGAAGAAACCGTTCTTCAAGCAAGAGTGCTCAGGTTTGAGAGGC
Source organism: Microcoleus sp. A003_D6 (assembly GCF_036702825.1). Taxonomy (NCBI): domain Bacteria; kingdom Bacillati; phylum Cyanobacteriota; class Cyanophyceae; order Oscillatoriales; family Microcoleaceae; genus Microcoleus; species Microcoleus sp. A003_D6. Next base: position 43,805 of record NZ_JAUBWA010000045.1, read on the forward strand.
AGTCGGTAATTTTAGCAGTCACCAGCAGCTTCGGTCAGCCCGAAGTAGATGCCGAACTCCCCAAGCGCGAACAGTTGCCCAACGACAATTACCGGGCCAACGCTACATTCAAGGTTTATCTCAAAAAAGTAGGCGAAGGCTCTACTAGAGGGCCGCAGTTACTTGTTTCTAGAGCCGACGCAGGTTTGGTGGTTTATCTGTTTGCTAACGAAGTACCAGAAATAGAAGACGGGGTGGTGAGGATTGTCGCCGTAGCCAGGGAGGCAAATCCGCCCTCCCGGCACGTCGGCCCCCGGACTAAAATAGCAGTTGATACTCTCGATCGCGACGTAGACCCCGTAGGAGCCTGCATCGGAGCGCGGGGATCGCGGATTCAGGTAGTAGTCAACGAATTGCGCGGCGAAAAAATCGACGTGATCCGCTGGTCTCCCGACCCCGCAACTTATATTGCGAACGCTCTGAGTCCCGCTAGAGTAGATGAAGTGCGTTTGGTTGCCCCAGAAGGCAGGCGGGCTCATATTTTGGTGGCTGAAGACCAACTGAGTCTCGCCATTGGCAAAGAAGGTCAGAACGTCCGCCTCGCAGCCCGCCTGACAGGTTGGAAAATCGATATCAAAGATATTGCTAAGTACGATCGCGACGCCGAAGACACCAAATTGGCAGCAGAAGCAACCAGGCTCGAAGAACTAGCAGGCGACTACTACGAAGACGACGAAGCATCAAGCTTCGACGGCGATGAGGAAACCGCAGAATATGAGGAAGAGGAGGCAGCCACCACTGAGGAAACCGAAGCCGCAGTCTAAAAAACTGCGACATTCACTCTCTTGTCTCCCGATCGGGAGACAAGGAGGACTTGTCCCCGACTCTCTCTCCCCCTGTCCCCCTCTGACAAGAAATGAAACCGAACTACCGGTGCTGTGCAAGTTGTCGAAAAATAGCTCATAAGGAAGCTTTTTGGCGAGTAGTCAGGCTCTATCCTTCTCATCAGGTACAATTAGATCGTGGCCTCGGTCGTTCCGCTTACCTTTGTCGGGAAGCAGAATGTCTCAAAGCAGCTCAGAAAAAAAATCGACTTGGGCGATCGCTCAAAGCGCCTGTGTCTGACGAACTGTACCAAACACTTTGGCAGCGTTTAGCCACATCTGACTGTGCCTCAACTGGGCGAAAAACCGACAATAGTTCGGCCTCGACTGTATAAACCCTCTTGGCAGCCCTACCAGTAATTACCGGTAGCGCCAGCTCTAAAACCCCAATCCGATCTGCCCACCAGTCTGGAAAGATTTGTGTCAGATTAGATAAGGGTAGGGTACTAGCAGAGGTATCCTCAAGGTGGAAAGGCAAACTTTGAAGATTGAGAGAGTGGCTGTTGCCAAAATTCAGACTTCAGAGTTCCAAGTTCCCAAAAAAACTTGAGAATTCTCCAACCGCAGACTTCAGCAAGTTGCATTTTTTAGATAAAATTGCTGAGCGAGTACCACAACCCCGATTCCTGACACTGAATCAATCACAGCGAATGATGTCGTCATTAGAACAAAAAATCACAATGTAAAAACTGGTTGGCACAAAAGAGGGCAGAGTGGATGAACAACGGCAAAGTAAGAATTTACGAATTATCACGGGAACTAAATTTGGATAATAAAGACATCTTGGCAGTTTGCGAGCGGCTCAATATTTCAGTCAAGAGCCACAGCAGCACAATTACAGAATCAGAAGCAGAGCGCATCCGCAAAACGGCGGAAAAATACGTAGCCAGCAGCCACTCTTCCCCCGGCAAGCCAGCTCCTCCCGAAAGAGCAGCAGCGCCATCTAGAGAATCTGGCCCTCACCCTAACGACCAACAAAAAAAGCAGCAAATTTTAGAAATACGCAGTCCAAAAGTACGGCCGGCTGGTGCCTCCTCCCAGCCTGCGGGCAACGAGGAGCAAAAAAACCAGCCAGGGGCCACCGTGGCAACTCCTCCCAAATCGCCCGCCGCCGGGCAACTCCAGCCTCCAGCTAAACCAAATATCAATCGACCTGTACTTTCAAAGCCAAATGTCGCTGTCTCGGCGGCTCCGTCAGAAACAGTGTCGGAAACAGTGTCGGAAACTGTAGGTGCGATCGCGGACACAACCGCCCAGGTTCAGGCACCGGCGGCACCTCAACCTTTATTGGAAAAGGCTCCAGAACGCACCAAGCAACCGCCGGTTGCCCCCCCCGGGCCGTCGGCCAAACTCACGTCGCCGCCAGTCAGAGGGGCGTCGGAGTCGGCTAGCCGCAGCCCACAAAATCTGGGCAACAAGCCGGTACTCAAACTTGCCAAAACCGAGCAAGAGCAATCAGGACAGTCAGAAACTCTGGAAGCGCCGGCTAAACCGAGCCGCCCCAGCAGACCCGCACCGGGATCTGCTACCGAATCTCGCGACGCGCAAAGACCGCGCCGAGAAGGCGCTGGTGGCCCAGTCAAAACTCAACTGGCCGATCGACCCCAGCCAGGTGGTGGCCCGCGCCGGAGTCTAGCCCCCGCAACATCAGCCGCCGGGCTACGCAGCCGCGGTGGTGACACCGGAGCCGCAGGGGATGACACTGATGACAATGAAGAAGATAATACGCCAGACTCTGGGATTCTTCTCCTGGAGCGGCCCTCCCTCCCTCGTCCTGCCAAAAAGACTTCGGTCATTTGGGAAGAAGACGACGAAGAAAACTCAGATGCTGCCAAAGCTGCCAAGGCTGCCAAACTAAAACAACGTAGTCGCCTCAAACCCATAGATGACGATGACGATGACTTAGAAAACGGCTTGGATATGCCAGCACCAGTCACGGTCAGCCTGTCCCTAGCCCGCCCAGCTAAAGCGAAGTCACAAGCAGCACCCAAGTCAACACCAACTCCGGGCGCACCCGGAAGCAGTGGCAAAAATAAGAGACCGGGCCCTTCTCACGATAAAAGTTCTTCTTCTGGTTCGAGTGGGGGACGCGGCAACCGGGGCAAAACAGCCGAAGCTAAGGTAGAACGTCCAGAAAAGCTGCTGCTGAGCAGGCCGATGACCGTTCAGGAACTAGCAATTACTTTGGCAGTTCCCGAAACCGAAATTATTAAGCGGCTGTTCTCTAAAGGTATTGCGGTCAACATTACCGAAACCTTGGACATTTCAGCGGTGAGAATGGTAGCCGAAGAAATGGGCGTAGAGGTAGAAACCCCAGAAAAAGTCGCCCCAGCACTCAAAACGATCGAGATGCTGGACGCAACAGATATGGAATACCTCGAACGCCGTCCGCCGGTGGTAACGATTATGGGCCACGTGGATCACGGCAAAACTACCTTGCTCGATTCGATCCGCAAAACAAAGGTGGCTCAAGGAGAAGCTGGGGGGATTACCCAGCACATCGGTGCTTACCACGTAGATGTGGTACACGAAGGCAAGAGCCAGCAGGTGGTATTTTTGGATACGCCCGGTCACGAAGCCTTTACAGCGATGCGGGCTCGGGGAACGCGGGTTACGGACATCGCCATCTTGGTGGTGGCGGCGGACGACGGCGTGCGACCTCAGACAATTGAAGCTATCAGCCACGCGAAAGCGGCGAAAGTGCCAATTGTCGTGGCTATCAATAAAGTTGACAAGGAGGGCGCTCAGCCTGAACGGGTGAAGCAAGAGCTTACCGAGTACGGCTTGGTCGCAGATGACTGGGGCGGTGATGTCACGATGGTTCCAGTCAGCGCTATCCGAGGAGAAAACCTGGATACGCTGTTGGAAATGATTCTGACAGTCGCGGAAATGGAAGACCTCAACGCTAACCCGAACCGACCTGCTAAGGGTACGGTGATTGAAGCTCACCTCGACAAGGCAAGGGGGCCTGTGGCAACTCTGCTGGTGCAGAACGGCACTCTGCGAGTGGGCGATATTGTGGTCGCAGGCTCGGCTTTGGGCAAGGTGCGGGCAATGATCGATGACCGAGGCGATCGCGTAGAGCAAGCAACTCCTTCCTTCGCGGTGGAAGTGCTGGGGCTGCGGGAAGTTCCTCGCGCGGGAGACGAGTTTGATGTTTTCGGAAACGAAAAAGAAGCAGCGGCGATCGCCAGCGGAAGAGCGACATCCCAACGAGATTCCCGCCTGCTGCAAGGCGGCCGGATCAGCCTCAGCGGCTTCTCTCAACAAGCTAAAGAAGGCGTTCTCAAGGAACTCAACTTGATCTTGAAGGCAGATGTTCAAGGCTCGCTCGAAGCAATTGTCGGCGCTCTGACTCAACTTCCTCAAAAAGAAGTTCAACTCCGACTGCTGCTATCTGCTCCCGGGGAAATCACAGAAACGGATATTGACCTCGCCGCAGCCAGTAATGCTGTGATTATCGGGTTTAATACTACTCTCGCCACCGGCGCTCGCCAAGCGGCCGACCAAGCGGGCGTAGACGTGCGGGAATACAGCATCATCTACAACCTCTTGGATGATATTCAAGGGGCAATGGAAGGCCTGCTGGAACCCGAATTGGTGGAAGAACCTTTGGGTCAAGTCGAAGTGCGCGCTGTCTTCGCGATCGGTCGCGGGGCTGTGGCTGGATGTATGGTACTTTCTGGCAAGGTCATCCGTAACTGTAAGGTTCGGGTACGCCGGGGCAACAATGTCGTTTACGAAGGTGTTCTCGACTCCCTCAAACGGATGAAGGAAGATGCCAAGGAAGTAAATGCTGGCTTTGAATGCGGCATTTCCTTGAGCGGGTTTAGCGACTGGGCTGATGGCGATATTATTGAAGCCTACCGGATGGTTACTAAGCGCCGGACTCTATCTCAATAGTTTTGAGTTTGGAGTGTTGAGTTGGAAGAGAAGTATTGAGTGAAGGCAACTAAATTGCCTCTAGCTCGCAACTATTCTCTTCACTCAATACTCCAAAACTCATCTGACAGTTGAGAGTTGGCAATTGACAGTTGACAGTTGACAGTTGACCGAAAGAAGAAGGAAGAAGGAATTAAGAACTTCCTAATCGTCTTTACCCTTGCTTAAAATTTAAAATTCGCTCGCTCAAATAAGAATTACCGAAATAAACCAGATTTCTGCTTGTAAGTCCTCGGTTCGATCGCTAAATATTTACTCCTAGCATCGGATTTCAGAGGCAAGAGTACATTCCAAAATCTCAAAATTCAAGATTCAAAACTCCTAATCCATAACTAATAATTAATTAAAGTGCGTTCTTTTTGGTCAGATCCTTTTTTGTGGATTCACCTTTCTGGGGCGGCTGCACTGCCGATTTTCCTGGGAGTGTGCTTGCTGGGACTCGCAGTGGGTTCTCCCCTGCTCCCTGTCTGGTTAGAAATGTTTTTAGTGGCAGTAGCAGGTATTGCTCCTGTGCTGTGGATGCAGTGGTTCCGCCCTTTTTACATTTTTAGTATTTTAGTTGTGGCGGTGAAACCGCAAAATTTAACTAATGCGCAGCAGCAGATTCTGACTCGGTTTAAAACTAAGTTAAATCAAGGACTCGCTCTTTTTGTCGCTGTTTTGCTGGGAGTGATTTTGTGGCAACTCTACCGATTGGCTCCCCTGGCAGCTTCGGTGGCTCCGTTTCCTCCTTCCTGGAGGTGGGCTGGATTGTTGTTGGCAGTTGCTACTTTTTTAGCTAGCAATTTGTTTTTGCAGGTGTCTGCTAGTGTCATGGCTGTTTTGCTGACGCCGGAATCAGAATTTGCAGCGACAAAGCCTCATGTTTTAGAAAAAATTCGGCAGGATTTTACGATCGCCCCTTGGCAAGTCGATCGACTTTTGCCGGCTTTGGCAGCCGAGACAACTGCCGCTGTGGCTGCACCCGCAGAGCCAATTGGGCCAGCAGCCGCCACAGGGAATTCCTCAGCCGGCAGCAGTATTGTCAACCCAAAACCTGCTGACACCAACGGCGTTACATCCCTACCCGAACAATCGAGCGAAAAAAAGTGAAATAAAAAATTAAAATGGGCTTAATTGTAGTTTAAGCTACTTTAATTTGGACAGATGTATGCACTAAAAAAAAATAGGGAATACCCCTCCTATGATTGAGATTATTAATACTCTTAATATTTAATTTTTAATTGCAGATTGTGGATATTCTATATTGGCTATTTGGAGAGAAGAATCTATAATAGAGAGTGTCAAGCTAAGCTTTCAATCCTTACAGGGGATTAAAACAGAGGTATAACAATATGGCGAATTATCTACCGATCGCACAACAACCTCAAGCCGGAGAGCCGATCGAGCTGTGCGAAGATTCTGAAATCTGGGGCAGTCTCAAATCCGCGATCGGCGCAAGTTCAGGATTTCAACGCTGGCAGCTAGAACTCAATTTTGAGCGTCAGCAGCAAAATGCCACCATCGATCAACAAGTTCGCTCCTATCTGCGGGAAACTTTAGAAACTTTGGCTTACTGAGAACCCTAAAACAAATATTGTCACGGTTTGTGAATTTTACAGGCAAATTCTGCTGGCATCCCCTCCAATATGCTAACTGAGTGCCGACAGTCATGAACCCCATGCCTAAAGGCAGGGGCTTGTAGACTGTCCGACTAACGCAAGCGGGATACAAGCCACAACATGACCAGCCTAAGACTTTTGAGGTCTACGTTTTTAAGGTCACGA